>NZ_JAXIVU010000003.1:0-215015 GCF_034259425.1 Denitrificimonas halotolerans | reverse complement strand
AAGATTACATTAGCTACTATAACAACGAACGAATCATGCTTAATTTAAAGATGAGCCCTGCTCAATACAGAGCTCAGTACCTAAGTAAAAGCGTGGCTTAAGAGTCCAAGAAAAGGGGTTCACTCCATATCTCTGTGGATGTTTTTGATCCATGGGTTAACCCTGAAGAAGCTAAATGTGAATATAATATCACTCCTGTTAGTGAGCCGAAATCTGGTGCTTATGATGCGGTGGTGTTGGCTGTAGGTCATCATCAGTTTAAGAGTATGGGTGTAGAGAAAATTCGTAAATTAGGTAAGCCAGAACATATTTTATATGACTTAAAGTACTTACTTAACTCTCAAGAGTCGGATATACGACTGTAAGCCGTTAATCATTTTGGTGCTTATTAATTGTATTATCGTTATAGCAGGCGTCCGATTTTACAAGCTAAATATATAAAATAGATAGGATATGAATGTGAAAAAATTTGCTCTTATTGGTGCTGCGGGTTATATCGCACCTCGTCACATGCAGGCAATTAAACACGTTGAAGCGGACTTAGTAGCCGCCCTTGATCCAAATGATTCGGTGGGGATTATCGATAGCCACTTCCCTGATGCGAGCTTTTTTACTGAGTTTGAACGTTTTGACCGTCATATCGATAAGCTAAGACGTGCGGGCGAAGGTGTGAACTATATTTCTATTTGTTCACCAAACTACTTGCACGATTCTCATATGCGTTTTGCTTTACGCTCAGGTGCAGATGCCATTTGTGAAAAGCCATTGGTATTAAACCCATGGAATATTGATGGGCTTTTAGAAGTGGAAAAAGATACTGGTAGAAAAGTGAATACCATTTTGCAGTTGCGTGTTCACCCTGCCATTGTTGCGTTGAAAGAAAAAGTAAAAAGCACTCAAAACAGCAAAAAATATGAAGTTGATCTTACCTATATTACTTCACGTGGTAAGTGGTACTTACAGTCTTGGAAGGGCGACACTAAAAAGTCAGGTGGTATTGCCAGTAACATTGGTGTGCACTTTTTTGACATGCTGCATTTTATTTTTGGTGACTTGCAGGAAAATATCGTCCATCACATGACAGATACCAAGGCAGCAGGTTACTTAGAGTACGAAAGTGCACGAGTACGTTGGTTTTTATCTGTAGATATTGAAGATGTTCCAGCGGAGGTTCGTGCGACAGGGCAGCGAACTTTCCGCTCCATCACCGTAAATGGTGAGGAGATTGAATTCTCCGGTGGTTTTACTGAGTTGCATAACCGTAGTTACGAAGAAATTTTAGCGGGTCGTGGTTTTGGTTTAGAAGAAAACCGCACTGCGATTGCGACTGTTTCACATATTCGTAACGCTACTGTAGTAGGCCTGCAAGGTGACTACCATCCATTCTTGAAAGAGCAGTGAAGCTTCTGATGACATATTTTAAACATGATAGCGCCATCGTTGATGATGGCGCGCAAATTGGTGCAGGCAGCCGCGTTTGGCATTTTGTTCACGTTTGTAGCGGAGCGCAAATTGGCAAAGGCGTTTCCCTTGGTCAAAACGTTTTCGTAGGTAATAAAGTCACCATCGGTGATCACTGTAAAATCCAAAATAACGTTTCGGTTTACGATAATGTACACCTTGAAGAGGGTGTGTTTTGTGGCCCGAGTATGGTGTTTACCAACGTATATAATCCGCGTTCATTAATTGAACGCAAAGATGAGTACCTCGACACTGTTGTCAAAAAAGGGGCAACTCTTGGGGCTAATTGCACAATCGTTTGCGGCGTGACCATAGGTGAGTACGCCTTTGTTGGTGCGGGTGCAGTGGTTAATAAAGATGTACCTGCTTATGCCCTTATAGTTGGAGTGCCCGCAAGACAAATCGGTTGGATGAGCGAGTTTGGTGAGCAATTGGATTTACCATTAAGTGGTGAAGGGCAAACTACCTGTCAACATACCGGTACTGTGTACACACTCAAAAATGGCTTGGTGACCAAACAAGCTGCGTAAACATAATATTTAACTGTAGGCGCGGACATTGCTCCGGCGATATGGCATATGCAATTTATCGATTTAGCTGCCCAGCAAGCACGCATTAAAGACAAAATAGATTTTAATATTCAAAACGTTTTAGCGCATGGTCAATATATTCTTGGTCCTGAGGTCGGTGAGCTTGAAGAAAAGTTGGCCGACTTTGTAGGTGCTAAATATTGTATTGGTGTTGCTAACGGTACCGATGCTTTGCAGATTGCTCAAATGGCCTATGGCATAGGGCCTGGCGATGAGGTTATTACCCCTGGGTTTACTTATATTGCTACGGCAGAAACTGTTGCTTTATTAGGCGCAAAACCCGTTTATGTTGATGTATGCCCAAAAACATACAACTTAGACCCACAAAAGTTAGAAGCAGCTATTACCACTAAAACCAAAGCAATCATTCCAGTATCACTTTACGGTCAATGCGCTGACTTTGATGCCATTAATACTATCGCCAAAAAATATGGTATTCCTGTTATTGAAGACGCAGCACAAAGCTTTGGTGCTACTTATAAAGGTAAGCAGTCTTGTAATTTAAGTACCGTAGCCTGCACTAGCTTCTTCCCTAGCAAACCACTTGGTTGCTACGGTGATGGGGGCGCAATATTCACCAACGATGACGAGCTAGCCATTGCATTACGCCAAATAGCACGTCACGGGCAAGACCGCCGTTACCATCATCTTCGTGTCGGCGTAAATAGTCGCTTAGATACCCTGCAAGCCGCTATCTTATTACCCAAGCTCGAAATATTCGCAGAAGAAATTAAATTACGCCAACAAGTAGCCAAGCGCTATAAAGGATTATTGTCCGTGTCTTCAGTGGATTCTGTGGCTAAAACAATCACTTTACCGTTTGTTGAAGAACACAACACCAGTGCTTGGGCACAATTCACCATTCAGGTGGAGAACCGCGAACAAGTACAAGCCAAACTTAAAGAAGCTGGCATTCCCACAGCAGTGCATTACCCGATACCTCTAAACAAGCAACCAGCAGTGGCCGATGAAAGCGCCAAGCTACCTGTAGGCGATGCAGTGGCAGAAAAGGTAATTAGCTTGCCCATGCATCCGTACATGAGTAATGAAGACCAATATAAAATCGCCAAGGCTTTAGCTGAATGAACAATCTAATAATTCTTACCTCTAGCTTTCCATATGAAGGTGGCGAGCAGTTCTTAGAGACAGAAATAAAGTATTGGAAGGGGACTAATTTTGATAATGTTTACATCATGTCAGACAATAATAAAGGAGCCTTACGAAGTTTCCCTGGTGAGATTAAACTACTAAAAAAACATAAAATAAATAAAAAGTTTTTGTATGTAGTAAAGGCATTGTTAAGCGTTTATTTTATGAAAGAAGTTGTATGTTTATTTAAGAGAGGGGGGGTAATAAATTTTATATCTAATTTAAAAGTAGCATTAAAATCAGTAGCTGTTCTGCTTCGTGAAAAAGAAATGCTAAGTAAAACAATGATGAGTAATGATATTGATGGTAATAATACATTTTATTGCTATTGGAATGATATTTCTTTTTATGCGGCTTGCATCTTAAAAGAAAAAGGGGCTGTTAATCAGGTTGTTTCTAGGGCACATAGATTTGATTTATATGAAGAGCAAAGAAAGAATAAATATATGCCCTTAAAAAGACAATTTGCAAACTCGCCTGATAGAGTTTATCTGTTATCTAAAAGCGCACTTAAATATTATAAAAGCAAATATAGTGTAACTGTTAATAATCTTGATGTAGCAAGGCTAGGTGTAAACTTACCTGCTGAACAGCCACAAGCTAAAATATCGAGGGATACTGTAAAAGTTATTTCTATATCATACTGTGTACCCGTAAAACAAATACATTTAATTGCTAGTGCTGTATTAGAGTACGCAAAACAAAATCAAGATATAGGTGTTGAGTGGGCACATATTGGTGACGGACCACTATTAAAGAGTTTGATCAAAGAGTCACGTGAATTAACACGTAAACAAACTAATTTAACCATCAATTTTTTTGGCCACAAAAAAAATACAGATGTTATTGAAATACTTAAATCAGGGGGGTTTGACATATTTATCAACTCTAGTGCTTCTGAAGGTATCCCCGTTTCTATAATGGAAGCCATGAGTTGTAAGATTCCATCTATAGCTCCTAACGTCGGTGGTATCTCTGATCTTGTAAATAATGAAAACGGCTATTTAATGCCTAAAAAATGTACAGCTAGTGATATAGTCCTTGGTATTAATACTATATGTAAAAACAAAAAAACTATTGATTATGGTAACAATGCTTATAATTGGGTATATGAAAGATTCAATGCCTCCATTAACTATCCTGATTTTATTTGTAAACTAGAAAAGATCGCAGGGATTAATGAACCTTAATAAAATACTGGGCTATGCTATTGGTCCAATAGGTGCTGCCGCACTAGGATTTATTACTCTTCCGCTCATCACATGGTTTTATTCAGTAGAAGATGTGGGCAGAATCTCTATGCTACAAGTGGTAGCCAGCTTTTCTATTCTTCTTTTCTGCTTAGGTCTAGACCAAGCTTATGTGCGCGAATATCATGAGTCAGATAACAAACCAAAACTACTAAAGCTAAGTTTATTCCCTGGGCTTTTTTTAATTATTTGTACTTACGGAATAATTTATCTGATTGAGCCCACCGTAATTGCTAAATACTTGTATGATATCCCAAGTGCTTTTTTAAGTGCAGTTAGCATTCTCTGCTTTTTTTTAGCTTTTACTTCTCGCTTTTTATCCTTGATACTTCGTATGGAAGAACGGGCTCTCGCTTATTCAATGAGTCAGCTACTACCGAAAATTATTTTTTTATTATTTATCGTTAGTACTGTTCTATTTGGTTTTAAAAAAGACGCTTACAACCTAATTACTGCACACACGCTGTCCGTATTATCTGTCTTTCTTGTGTTTTTTTGGAATACAAGGAAAGAATGGCTAACCTCTCTTAAATATTCTATTAAGTGGATAGAGATAAAGCCATTACTTATTTTTGGTCTTCCATTAGTAATAGGTGGCTTAGCCTCATGGGGGCTCAACGTTATGGATAAATTATTTTTACGGAGCATGTCCACCTTTGCAGAGCTTGGTGTTTACTCAGTCACAATGAGTATCGCAGGTGTCGCCACAATTTTTGCAGGTATTTTCAACACTATCTGGGCCCCTATGGTTTACAAGTGGGTAAAAGAAGGTGCTGACCTTAAAAAGGTTGATGAGATCTCAGAACACTTATTAGCAGCAATTTATTTTATTGTGGTCTTAGCAGGTTTATTTTCTTGGATACTCCCTTACTTTCTACCAAAAGAATACGCTGCAATTGAATATTTGATTACGCTATGTTTAATAGCACCTCTTTTTTATACTCTTTCAGAAACAACAGCTGTAGGGATATCAATATCAAGAAAAACAGGATTCTCTATGTTGGCATCCATTGGCGCAATGTTGATTAATGTAATAGGAAATTATTTATTAGTACCTAAAATTGGAGCAACTGGTGCAGCCATATCAACAGCATTTTCTTTTTGGGTTTTTTATATTTTACGTACCGAGCTTGCTCGTAGAGTTTGGCGTAATATGCCTAGCGTTAAAACTTATTTAATTATAACTATTTTACTTTCTGTTGTTGTTATTAAATCACTGTTTTTAGATCAAGGAGGTTTACTTCTGTTTATATGGATAGGAATGTTTTTTATCGGTTTTTTTATCTTTAATCGAAGCATCAAGATGGTTAAAGAAGTACTGTTAAGTCAATATGCTAAGTAAATATTAGTTTTGTTTCTTAGCTAAATTTTCATAGCTTTTTTATTAATTAAGTAGACAGGTGCTCTTGACGTGACGGTAGCCGTTATTGCATATAATATATACCAATGGTTTATTGCACCCCTCGCACGTACAATGCTTGCTGCAGTGTATAGCGGCCTTTGGATGGCTTTGTGCAGGGCTTTTTACCCTTGTCTTTAGTGTGTGAAGGTAAAGAATACCTAGCTTTATTTTTGTTTCTTGACGCGATTTCGCTTTCCGGCAACCTTGGCATTTGCTAGTGGCTATAAGAAGGCATGGTAAGTGATAGATTCTGTGTGCTCACCAACGATAATCAATGTTTGAGAAATTAACCTTGGTGTTTAAAGCTGTTCTGGTGATTTGTTAGTTAGAAGACGATTTTCTAATTCGTGTATAACTGCCTGTTTTCAGTAGCCAAAAAAAGAGTTTTTAAATGAAAAAAATAGTTACCATTGTCGGCGCTAGGCCGCAGTTTATTAAAGCCAGTGTCGTCTCTAAAGCCATTCAAGAAACCGATGGCTTAACTGAGGTTTTAATCCACACTGGCCAGCACTTTGATGCCAATATGTCGGATGTGTTTTTCGAACAGCTAGGCATTCCACGCCCAGATTATCAGTTAAACATTAACAGCGTGAACCACGGTGATATGACTGGCCGTATGTTGATAGAAATTGAAAAGGTGTTGCTTAAAGAGCAGCCCGATTGGGTATTGGTTTATGGTGATACGAACTCCACGCTTGCCGGTGCTTTGGCAGCGGCTAAATTGCATATTCCTGTAGCTCATGTGGAAGCAGGTTTGCGTAGCTTTAATATGCAGATGCCGGAAGAAATTAACCGTATCCTGACCGACCAAATTAGTAGTGTACTGTTTTGTCCAACCGATTCAGCTATGGCGAACCTAAAGCGTGAGGGTTTTGATGATAAGCCCATCCAAGTGTTGCAGGTGGGTGATGTGATGCAAGACAGCGCCGAGTTTTTCGCCCAAAAAGCCACTCAGCCGCAGGGCTTTGAGCTTGACGATGGCTTTATTCTTACCACCTTTCATCGTGCCGAAAACACTGATAACCCAGAGCGCTTAGCCGCTATTATTACAGCGCTTAACCACCTACACACCAACCTAGCGCCTGTAGTTTTACCCCTGCATCCACGCACCCGTAAAGTCATCGCTGCACAAGGCTTAAAGCTAGATGTTCACTTAATCGATCCAGTTGGTTATTTAGAAATGATTTGGCTACTACAACGCACAGGTCTAGTCCTCACCGACAGCGGCGGTGTACAAAAAGAAGCGTTTTTTATGGGGAAAGCCTGCGTTACTATGCGAGATCAGACTGAATGGATTGAGTTGGTTGAAGTCGGGGCTAATGAGTTGGTGGGGGCTGATACGAATAATATTATCGAGGCTGCTATGCATAACTTAGGACGTACTGTTAAAGATGAGAGTAGGTTGTACGGTGGCGGGAAGACATCTAAAGAAATTGCTAAAAGACTTAATTCGTTAATTTAATAGTTATATATTTAAAACGGAAAACTTGTGAAAAACATTTTAATTGTTGGTTTGCCTTTTTTTCCACATAAGTATAATTATGTGGTTGATTCCTATAAAAAAAATAATGTTAACATTAAAGTTCTCTTAAATAAGAAAAAAACTGATCCAATAAACACAGAGCAGTCCATTTTTGTTTATGCTGGAACTAATATTTTTATGAGAGTTTTTTCTTATTTTAAAGTTCTAATGATGTTTAAACCAAAAAATATTGATTGTTATGATTACTCAATTCTTTCAGTTTTTTACGTATTATTAGCCAGAGCTCTTAATATAAATGTAAGGTTTTGGCTAATTGGTTGGGAGTTAACTGGTGATAAGCAAAATATAAATAATGAATCGTACAAAAGTATCATTTTAGTGAGTATTAAGAAAAAACTGACAAGATTAGCAGTAAGATTTTCTAATAAAATATATGCCAAAGAAAAGCATCACTTGGTTAGCCTTGCAGAGATAAGCCCTAAGCTTTTAAATAAAGTCGTTAGTATCTATAACGCCGTACCGGTACAAGAGTATGTAAAGCCAAGAGGAAAAAAAAATAAAAAAGACTTTATATACGCAAATGCTGTTATTGAAAAAAGGAATGTTATTGAATTAATAGAATCATTTAACGAACTTAAAGAAAAAGGAAAATCTTTCAATGCTTCAATTTATGGTTTCAATTCTATTTCTAATGAAGTTTATGCTCCAAGAGGAGTATCCTACTCTGAAAAAGCCTTAGATGTTTATGAAAAATTAAATATCAGTGATGTTGTATCTGCACATGGTTTTGTTAGCAATATACGTGAAATTATGAAAAAGCATCGTTTTTTCGTATTGCCAGCAGATATTATTTTAGCGAACTATGCATTACTTGAATCTATGTCATTAGGTCTTGTTCCTGTTGTTTATCCAGGAGATGGATTTGAAGAAATTATAACGGATGGAGTGAACGGGATAGTTGTAAAAAACAATAATTTAACAGCTGCTTTAGAGCTTGCTTTAAGCCTAACGGAAGAAGAGTACAATAAGCTTTCGTACGAAGCCTACTGTCAAATTAAGAATAATTTTTCACTTGATGAATGGGCTAAAAAAATAACACTAGATCTAGTTTAGGAATATATGATGAAAGTTCTATCCGTTTTTGGGACTAGACCAGAAGCAATTAAAATGGCACCTCTCGTTAAAGCACTAGAAGCAGATGGTTTTTTTGATGCTAAAGTAGCAGTTACAGCGCAACATCGTGAAATGTTAGACCAAGTTTTAAAGCTTTTTGAAATCACACCAGACTTTGATTTAAATCTAATGCAGGCTGGTCAGGACTTATACGATATTACAAGTAAAGTACTTCTTGGTTTGCGTGACGTATTTTCTGAGTTCAAGCCTGATTTGGTATTAGTTCACGGTGATACTGCCACTACTTTCGCTGCTACACTGGCAGCTTTCTATCAGCAAGTTCCTGTGGGGCATGTAGAAGCAGGCTTGCGTACAGGGAATATGTATTCTCCTTGGCCTGAAGAAGCAAACCGTGTGTTAACAGGCAGGCTGGCAAAATGGCACTTCTCCCCTACTGAACGTAACAAACAAGCATTATTAGATGAGAAAATTTCTTCTGACCACATCACTGTAACTGGTAACACAGTGATAGATGCGTTGCAGTTAGTAACACAAAAAATTGCTGAATCAGCTGAGCTGAAAAAAAGTATCACTGAATCATTAACTACTGCTGGCTTAAATATTAACGCTGTTGAACATCGCTATGTTTTAGTTACTGGGCATCGTCGTGAAAACTTTGGTGGTGGTTTTGAAAATATTTGTGCCGCTTTACGTGACTTGGCCATTTCCAACCCTGAAACTCATTTTGTTTATCCTGTCCATTTAAATCCAAATGTTCAAGAGCCTGTAAACCGATTACTAGGTGACGTAAATAATCTGCATTTAATAAAACCTCTTGGTTATGAGCCATTTGTGTACTTAATGCAAAATTCCTACTTAGTACTTACAGATAGTGGTGGAGTTCAAGAAGAAGCACCTGGCTTAGGCAAGCCAGTTTTAGTAATGCGTGAGACTACAGAAAGACCAGAAGCGGTTGAAGCAGGTACAGTTAGACTAGTTGGCACAGATTCGAATTTGATACGCGATGCTGTTCAAAAATTATTAGATGACTCAGTGCTTTATCAAAAAATGTCACAAGCGCATAATCCTTATGGTGATGGTCAAGCCACTAAACGGATTATAAACTTTTTAAAAAATGTAATGTAAATTATTCCCTGTCTTTTAATTTTGTAGAAATATACGTGGGCTTAAGTGGCTATGGTTGCCTTCTGAATATTTATAATAAAATAACATTTTTGTTATATACTAAGTGCCACTAATATAATTTATAAGTCCTTTTATTTTAGGATGCATATGAGTAAAATATTGATTATTGATACAGCATGGCCAATTAATACTCGCACAGAAAGATTTAAGAATACATTGTCAGACTACTTTAACGTAACTGTGGTTGCATGGAATAGAGGCGCCAAGTCATCTCAAGCCGTACCAGCTTCACATTATGTCTTAGAAAATGAGCTGGGTTATGGGAACAAGATAAAGAAAATATTTTCATTACCTAAATTTATTAGGTACATTTCAAAAATAAAAAAAATAGAGAATCCAGATATTATATTTGCTAGCCATTGGGATTCTCTACTTTGTGCAGTCTCTATAAAGGTTTTCTCAAGAAATAAAATAAAAATAATTTATGATTGTTTAGACCTTCCAACTTCTAACAACAAAGCAATAAGTCTGTTTTTAAAATTACTGGAAAGGGCATGTCTTAGACATGTGAGTTTTACAATTTTTGCATCTCGTTTTTTTAAAGAACTTTATCCTTCAAGTCTGAATTCTTATACATTTGAAAACTATCCATCTAAAAAAGCACTAGATTTTGATTCAATACAGCCAAAATGGTTTTTAGATTTTAAAGAAAACAAACCAGAGAGCGGTAAAAATGTTTCATGGGTCGGAGTAGTTAGGTACTATGAAATTCTAGAGAATATTTTGAAAGCAATTGTTGGTACAAGTATTTGCTTTTATGTTTTTGGAGATGGTCCAGAACTTAAAAAATTACAAAAAAAAGTAAAGACACTTAACCTAGAGAATCAAGTTGTATTTTTTGGAAGATACTCGCCTTCCGATTTAAAATACATTTATGAACTAGCGGACCTAGTGTGGGCCGCTTATCCCACAAATGATTTTAATGCAATCTATGCAATTTCAAATAAATATTTCGAATGCTCTTATTTTTCTAAAATACCAATTTTTTCAAAAAATACTATGATGGCGAAAGAGCTTGTAAAGGAATACAGCAATGTAGTTGTAGTTGATGAATATAATGTTGATGACATCAGAAATAAAATTAAAAAGGGCTTAGCTTCACTCTCTGTAAGCTATGTGAAGTATGAGCCTGATACTTTTTGGGAAGAAAAAGAAGATTTATTTATAGATTACTTAAAAGAAAGTTTAAATATATCTGGAAAATATAATGCGTCCTAGCGTTTCCATCATAACCCCTTCTTACAACTCCTCCTCTTTCATTTTACAAACACTTAGGTCAGTAACCACGCAAACTTTTAATAACTGGGAAGTTATAATTGTTGATGACTGTTCCTCTGATAGTTCAGCAGAGGTAATCCAACAGTACGCATCTCAAGACCCTCGTATTAAGTTTATACAATTAGAAAAAAACTCTGGTGCTTCAATTGCACGAAACACTGCAATTGAAGTCGCAACTGGTCGATTTATTGCTTTCTTGGATAGCGATGATTTATGGCATCCGGAAAAGCTAGAAAAGCAAATCAGCTTCATGTTAGAGAACGAAGTTGCTTTCAGTTACACAGCTTATGAAAAAATCGATGAAAAAGGAGTATCGTTCGATATTGTGAACACCCCTACGAAAATCAGTTATAAGCAGCTCTTAAAAACCAATGTTATCGGTTGTTTGACTGCTATGTATGATGTTGAAAAATTGGGTAAAGTCTATATGCCAGTCAATACAAAGCGGGAAGACTTTGCTACATGGTTAGCAATTTTGAAGAAAATTGATTATGCCTATGGCATGCCTGAAGTGTTGGCACGGTACAGAGTGTATGCATCACAAAGTTCAGCCAAAAAAACTAAAATGGCCAAAGAAAACTGGCGCTTATACCGTGATCTAGAGCAGTTGAGTATTTTTAAGTCAGCTTATTACTTTACCCATTACGCTGTACGTGGTGTGCTTCGTACGAAATTTCCAACACTTGCTCGAGCACTAGGGGTGTTAGATTAATATCTTTTATATGAGATAAGAACTGCGATCTTCTTTTGGCTCAACTCTTTTTATTCACTCAATTTTGATATGACTAATCTCGCTCCAGTCGTCACCTTCGGTACTTCCGGCCATTGCGTATTTTTAGTGCGTAACGTAGGGACAGGCGAGGCGCAAGCTTTATGAGTTAAGATTTTGTAATTGTATATGGGCTCGCAGTCTAAAGGGCTTAAGGCATATATACGGCAGTGGTGCCTAGGGATAGAATAGGCCGTTCTTTCGATTTCTAGACAGCTTTGGCCTTATCAAACCAAAGTTTGGAGACTAATGTGTCGGTTAACTTAGAGCGTCGTCATTCGCGCTGGTATGAAGTCATCCTCTTCAGTAGTTTGTTTCAGTTTATTCTGGGGTTTGCTGTTGTTGTTTTGCTGCCCAATTGGATTCGTTGGGGGGAGTTGTTGTTAAAGCTGCCGCTGACAGAAACCGAACTGAATACAGTCATCGCGAACAGCATTGCTTATGCCATTTCATTTTTTATATTGCATAAATTTAAACGCTTTCCAGGGACGCGTTCCTTGCCTTTTATTATTCCGACGATCTTAACGTCGTGGTTGTTTGTATTATCTGTTTTGTTGTTTTTACGTGAAGAGAACTACGCCCGCCAGGTGCTGAGTTACGCTTTTATTCTGGCTTATGTTTGGGCTTTTTTAGGTTACTTTTTAGGACGTCGTTATGCACAGCCTAAGTTAGCGCTGGTTCCTTATGGCCGCGCGTTAGAGTTAGAGGACACACCTCATGCGATCGTAACGGTTCTAAATAAAGCTGATTTAGAAGGGCGTCGTTATGACGGCATTGTGGCAGACCTGCACTCAACAGAACTGCCAGCTGAATGGGAGCGTTTTCTGGCCAGCTGCACCTTGGCGCGTATCCCTGTTTACCATACCCAACAGTTGATTGAGTCAATGACAGGCCGAGTGAAGATAGATCATTTGTCTGAAAACATATTTGGCTCTCTTTTGCCATCAGGCATGTATTCTGGTTTTAAGCGTTTTTTTGAAGTGCTGTTGGTGCTACTGGCTGCACCGGTGTGGGTACCCATCATGCTGCTAACAGGGATTGTGATTAAGCTTGAAAGTGATGGGCCTATGTTTTTTATTCAAGAGCGTGTTGGCCTGAGAAATAAGGATTTTAAAGTCTACAAGCTGCGCAGTATGTGTAAAGACTCGGAAAAAGATGGGGCTCAGTTTGCCCAAGCGAATGATATGCGCATCACTCGAGTTGGTCATTTTATTCGTAAAACCCGCCTTGATGAGATTCCACAGTTTATTAATGTGCTCAAAGGGGACATGAGCTTAATTGGCCCGCGGCCAGAGCAGCGTGCCTTTGTGAATCAGTTTGAAAAAGAGATTCCGTTTTATTCTTATCGCCACGTGGTTCGGCCAGGCATTACCGGTTGGGCGCAAGTGGTACATGGTTATGCTGCCGATGCCGATGATACTCAAGTTAAGATTGAACATGACTTCTACTACATCAAGCATTTCTCCTTGTGGCTGGATATTTTGATTGTAGTGAAAACCATTAAAACGATTTTGACTGGGTTTGGGGCGCGTTAGCTAGGGCGCATATTGTTGTTTTCATAGTTGAGTGGTTGTGACTCAGGCCGGTACACCGGATTTTCGTGTTGTGAGTAAAAGGGAGCGGGTGGTATGAGAGGGGTATTCAAGTCTATTTTGACGAGGTTATTTAATCGTCAAGCAGCACTAAAGGCTATGAACTCTTCCCTCAGCTCAGCAGTAAGAGGCGTGTCTGCATCATCTGCCACTAAGCCTTCAGCTGAGAGCAGTTATGTATACACTGAGCGCTGTAAACGAGTTTTAAATTATTGGCTGGATACTGAGTTATTTGATTTACCTGAATGCCCTTTAGATGTAAAAAAGAAGATTATCAGCCAACCCGCAGACGATTTTAATAAGGTCTGGGGTGATGCAGCGATTGAAAAAATAACGACAAAAAAATTAAAAATCAGCGATAAAAGTCGCTTATTGCTGATGTTTCAGTGTCATCGAGCGGGGTACCTCACTCGAGAAGATGAAAAACATCCCAACTATGTTGTGCCGCGTACCTACCTTGTTGCGCAAGCCATGATCCCGCAATGGGATGATGAGAAGAAAACTTTGTCTTGGCTGCGCTCTGACAATAATGAAGACCTCATTCTAAACTTAGCAACAATGCGTACCTTGTATCGGCGCTGCCGTAGCTCCGTGCCTGAACATATGAGCCTTGCGCAGTGGGTTGAAGCACGGGTCGTCAGTATTGAAACGAAGCTGCAGGATCATCTGGGTGGTGATGAGGGCGTGCCGCTCAGCACGGAAGAGTTACAAAGCCGTATTATTGAGATTAATCGCGAACTTGCAGAAGAGTTTTGGCCTGATGCTGATGCGCGTCGTTATATGCTGCAGCATTGTCAGCCGATTGAAAGTGGATACTTGGCAGAACAAGATAAGCCTCGACAGCTCTCCAATGGTTCTGTGACTTTTCGTTGGCGGTTCTGTTATTACCCCGATGAAAACGAAAGCAAACAGCTCGGCCCTTTCTTTGTGAAAGATCTTGAGCATGTGATAAGTCGCATCGAGCGAGATGGACTGCAAGGCTTATCCGCCCCACTGAAAGAATATGTGTTAGGCCAAGTAGAGCAGGTTGAAATTGGCGATGCGGTGAATCAAGGGGCGTTTTTTCTACAGCATACCAACGCATTACTGCACGGACGTTGGCCTGAAAACCCCAAGTATGGTTTGAGTTTGCTGCAGGCGTTTGCTGTGAATGTGGCGCGTGCTGCTGAGCAAAATCCGATTGTTGCTGTAAATGGTCCTCCAGGTACGGGTAAAACGACCCTGTTAAAAGATATTATTGCCGATCGTTTTGTAGCGCGCAGCTATGCTTTAAGTCGGGTGTGTGAGGATACTGAATGGTTTAATGACAGTTCAAATCTTGAAGTGATTATGCAACACAGCATGTTGGTGGCGTCGAGTAATAATAAAGCAGTTGAAAACATTTCTAGAGAACTGCCTGCGTTGAGCCAACTGGATGAAGCATTTGCTGACGCTGTTACTCATTTTCGTGCGTTGGCACCGAGCAGCGATTGGGGGTTGTTTTGTGCCATTCTGGGTAATTCAACAAACCGTAATGTGTTTAAAGCAACGCTGAAAAAAGTGAGCGAGCATATTAAATACATTAATGATATTTATAATCTCAATCTTTTTTATAGAGCTCTTTTAAGTGGCGGTCAGGAAAATGGGCAGAAAACCATTGCAGAATTTGTTCAGCAGTGGGATAAGCAAGGCCAAATTCCAGCGCTGGTTGCTGATATTAAGTTGTGTCAGGCATATCAAAGCTATGAGGGCTTCTTCTCAGAGTTCACCGATGCTTTGCTGATGATTGACTCTGGTGAGCTTACGGTTGATGCGCTGGCTGCTCGTTGGGATGAGTTTAAGGAAGAGCAGTGGGATTACTCACTAAAAGCGTTCGAGGCCTTTAAGCGTCAGTGGTTTGGTAAGAAGCTGTATCAGGCGCACATTAAGAAAAAGTTGCAAGCGGCCAAAGATGACTTTGTTCAGCGTTATGCCATGTTTTCATCGAGCAATGCTCAGTCTGCAGCTTATTGGGAGTTGGATGAGGAGCAACATTTAACTTCTGCTGCGGCTTACATGCCGAAAACTGATGAGTCTCTTGAGGCGGCAGAACAGCGACTACAAATGAGCGCTCCTTTTAGTAGTGAGAAGTTAAATAGGCAGCGCAGTGAGTTGTTTGCTAGTGCTTTAAGGTTCAATGAGGCCCTTTTAGAAAGCAGTGGGGCGCAGTTTTCTAAGCATTGGGAACAATTAAATCAGTTGATTGATGGGCGTTTAGAAACGACAGAAGTTTTACCCGAGCATCAGCAGTTGTGGGCACTTTTATTTTTATTTTTTCCTGTTGTGAGTACGTCGCTCTCATCGGTGGAAAGCCAGTTTAGATTGATGCAGAAAACCAGCGGGTTTGGTTTGGTAATGATCGATGAGGCAGGGCAAGCTGTTAACTATCATATCGTAGGATTATTGCAGCGCTGTCGACAAGCTATTTTAGTCGGCGATCCTATCCAGCTTGAGCCTGTAGTCGCGCTGCCATCTTCAGTGGACCGAGCAATTGCTCATGATTTTATTGATGTATCGTCAAAAGATGGTGTGTCAAGGTGGGGTGACCGTTATTTGGTGAGTACCAGTTCGGCTCAAAGCTTAGCGGATCATGCTGGGCGTTTTATGGCTAAAATTGGTGAGCGTAAAGTGGGTATACCATTATTGGTACATAGGCGCTGTACAGAACCTATGTTTTCAATTGCTAATAAAATTGCTTATGACAATAAAATGGTTATGGCCAGTCAGCCATTTAGTTGGCCAGCGATTCCAAGCGGTTGGATTCATGTTGAAGAACAGCCTGATGCAATTGCACGCCCGGGCTATGCAAATACTGCAGAAGCTGTTACAGCCTTAAAAGTGGTTGAGTTTTTAGTTGTTCAGCACCCTCAAATGGTAGCCGGTGGTGTTTATATCATTACACCTTTTTCTAAGATGAGAGTTGAGTTACAAACCTGCTGTAAAAAACTATTACAAAACGCTAATAATCACGCTTGGATGCAGCAGGCATTGGGAAAAGACAAGGCCCATACAGCTAAGCCTGATCAGTTTTTCAAGGAAAATATTGGTACTGTTCATACCTTTCAAGGTAAAGAGGCATCAACAGTTATTTTCTGTACTGCAGCCTCTAAAGCGCGTAAAAATACGGGTGGCATTAGTTGGGTGAATGGTAAACCTAATTTACTGAATGTGGCGGTTACGCGGGCTAAGCACCACTTGTTTGTGGTGGGTAATCGAGTCGACTGGGCGCAAGGGGGCTTATCCTCAGACCTGCAAAATACAGGTATGCAGCATTTTGATAGCTTTGAGAGTTTTATACAGCAACAGCCATCTGATTTTTCTGAGCATCAGTTGCTGCAAACGCCTTTGGTAGACGCTGCTAGTAAAATCACTTTTAATTTGATTTAAGTAGGATGCGCGTTAAGCATTATTTGACGGGCTGCTTTGATTTGTAATTCAGCAAGATGCAAAGCATTCAGACTTTTTGCATGAGCCCTTGAAAAAGTACAGATCGATCCCATCTATGTAGGTAAGCAAGCAGGGAGGGCGCTTTGATATTTTACTGATTTGTATAAATATTAGACAAAAGGCGCTGTTTAACGTATGATGCTTGTTCTGTCACCTTGTAAGTGAACAGCTTTGGGGCCGATTAGGATTCGACGCTGGTTGCGAAACTTTAGGTGCATGCCGAGTTGGTAACAGAACTCGTAAATCCACTGTTGCAACTTTTATAGTTGCCAATGACGAAAACTACGGAGCAACAGCTCTAGCTGCGTAAGCAGCCGAGCCGCTCCTCTGGTCGCTTCGGCGCCAGCAGTCACTAGAGGATGTCTGTAAACTCAAACTGACTGTCAGATAGAACAGAATCGCCGCTTAGTATGTTGTGGACGACGCGGCTAAAACTTACACAACTCGCCCAATGCACCCTGCCGATCGGGCGGCTGCGGGTTAACTTAATAGACACGGCTAAGCATGTAGTACCGACAGCGGAGTACTGGCGGACGGGGGTTCAAATCCCCCCGGCTCCACCAAATATAAAAAGGCGTCTTGTTTAAGACGCCTTTTTTTGTGCCTGCAATTCAGCAATATCAAGGGTTTGCACGCTATAGGTGTTCATAGGTGTCTTTTCCAATCCACTGCTTTTGGTATTCCACTAGGTATTCCAAAAGGTATTCCTTAAGCGTAATAGCAATCACACTGTAGTAAACAGATCTAATTCGTTCATGATTGAGTTATAAGCAAGAACCTCATGAATTAGATGGTCAACAGTATTGCTATATTTAATCTGTGACAATTACTTAAATAGGTCGATGATATATGTGCGGTGTTACAGGGTATAAAAAGTTGCTTTGACACTAAAAGAGAAATAATCCGCATTACTGGAAACTAATAACTAATAATTAATAAGAAAGACGGATGACGCCGACCACATATGAGATTTAGACGTTGTTATTCGACTTTGGTATGGGGGTTTGATTAATTATTTTATAGTAAAGTTTCGAGGTTAAATTAAGCTGCAACAAATTTTATACTGCATTGATGTTTTGAATAGAGTGGTATAGCCAGTCCTGTGATCAGTGCAAATTGAGGTATGCAGGGTCAAGTTATCTGAAAGAACGGCTCTCAGCCAAGCTTGAGGCTCTGAGCTCTTTTTCGAAATAGAGTTAAATCAATTTGAGTTTAAAGTTTGCTAGCGTGTTTTAACAAAACCGTCATAACGCTGACCATTTCAGCATTTTATAAATGACTATTCAATTAGTTATAGAGTATATAAGTAGAGGGTATACATGCATCCTGTTATTCGTAAAACCTTTGGTGGTCTATCGGTACAATACTATATTCGTAATTTTTTATTTGGACTGGTTATTGCAGCTTTGAATATTTATATGCTTACCTTGGCTGAACAGTCGCAGGCGATAGGTATATGGTTTTTTATTTTGATCAGTACGTTGCTTTATCCTTATTCTCGGTTTGTTTACGAGAGTATTGTGGATTATATCATGGGTGGTAATGTTTTTTTTGTTAATGCTATTTTTATGCTTGTTACTAAAGTCATTACAATGTTGATGTGCTTTGCAATGGCTGTATTTATAGCGCCTATTGGTTTGCTTTACCTCTATTATCATCATAGTAAGGCTGAACGTTAATGAGTATCAGCAGTGAAAGTTTTTAGTTTTATCCTTGCAAAGTTTCACGTGCATCTTTTAAACCTATATTTTTCGTAAATGGATTACACTCAGCTTATAAGGCTAGCTGTAGGCCTAATGAGCTTACGGGTCGGCCTTTTAAAGGCCGACAGAGTGTTGGGTATTGTGTTTTAGCGTTAATCGATACACTACATCGCGCCTAAATGCAGCTTGCTGATGACTTCATTCTTTTGTGTAGCTGTACCTAGGCTGACATCAATCAAGTACACCCGTTGGGCTTCGAGGCCGCTGTTTTCAATCAGGTACTCTTTAATGCTATTGGCGCGTTTTTGTGCCAGTAGGCGTAAGGCTGTGTCGTCTTGTGCATAAGCTTTAAGTACCGCGGTGCGCATTTTCTCGCTGCGTTCATCTTTTTTCAGCTGATCCCAATCGCTTGGGGGTTGATGTTGAATGACCGCGCGGTAGATTCCTTCGAGCAATGCAGCTTGTTCTTTTTCAGGGACTTGTAGGTCTTCTTGCCGTTCTTCAATTTTACTGCCACGCCGTTGCAGCATGCTGTACCACACGTCTTGGTAGGCCGCTGTGAGGCGTGCTTCTGCCAGTACGGGGCCGTCTAACTGCGCTAGGCTGCCGCCTTCGACTTCGAGGCGTAATTCTGGCCGATCTTTTAAGGCGGCGGCCAGTGCGTTTAAGCTTTTCGCAGCGCTAGCGGTGATGGTGGCTTGGCCAGGAGGAAAAGCCACCTCGTTGAGCTCATCGCTTTTGCCGTCGACCAATCCCGCAATGAAATTAAAGGGGGCTGCGGCAGCGCGAGTAATGAGGTTGCGTAGGGTTTGCCAGATAATGGGCGCGACGCTGAACTCGGGATTGTTCAGGTCACCTTGTACCGGTAGGTCAATGGCGATCTGGCCTTTTCGGTCTTTGAGTAGAGCGATGGCTAAGCGAATGGGTAGGTCGACCGCATCGGGGCTATCAACCCGTTCACCCAATTGCAGTTCTTCCAATAATAGCTGGTTGGTCGCGTCCAGTTTGCCATCGGTGATTTTATAGTGCAGGTCTAAATTTAAGCGACCTTTTTGAATGCGGTAGCCGGCAAACTTACCGGAGTAGGGGGTGAGCGTGGTGAGCTCGACGTGCTTAAACGAGGTGGCAATGTCCAACTTTTTAAGTGGGTCGAAAGGTTTAAGGCTGCCGGTGATGCTGACGGGAGCATAACGGTCGATGCTGCCTTGGATGTCCACTTCAGCGACGGCGTTGGTCTGATTGTTTAAGGTGCCAATGTGGCCGTTGAGCTTTTGAATGGCTGTCGCAAAGTTGGGGGTGAGGCTGTAGTCGGCAAAGTTGGCGGAACCGTCTTGCACTTCTATGCCGCCAATGCGCATGGCGAATTCAGGGCCGTCAGTTGGGGTGGGTTCGGCGCTTGCGGATTGTGGTTGTTCAATCATCAGCTGGCTGATGTTGGTGCTTAAGTCGTCGTTAATGATAAAGCGCACATAAGGCTGATCGAGAACCACTTGATCAATGTTAAGTTTTTGCTCTTGTAGACTGTAGCTGATGCCGTTGACGTCTACGCTGTGCCATTTGGCTAGGTCACGTTGGCCGAAGGTGTCAGTGACGTGGAGTTGCGTGATGGACGCTTGTCCGCTGACGTTCAGTTTTAAATGCTCAGGATCGCTGATATGCAAGTTAAGTGCGCTATTTAACAAACCGCTGCGCAATTCAACATGTGCGTAAGGACTGATCCAACTTTGTGCTGGGCGTAGATCGAGATTACTGCTGTTAACTGTCATTTCAACATTGAGCGGTTGTAGGCGTACTTTGGCTTGGCTACTGATTTTGCCTTCTTGGCCAATGCCGGTGTTCAACTCTGCACTGAAGGGTTGCTCGGCAAGGCTGTCAAAATCTTTAATGCGCAGATTGAAGTCTGCCACTTCTAAAGCCACAGGTTGTGCACGGCTGTTGTCGGCTAAGTGAAAAGTATGCTGTTTGAGATCAGCCTGCTTAACGATGATGTGCCATGCTGAGTTGCTAGCTTCAGGTGTGTCGGGTTCGGCTTTTTGAGGAAGCGGTTTAAGCCAGTTTACGGTACCGTTTTGATCAATATCGGCCCAAGCTTCAAGGTTGCGGCTTGTGACTGTGCCTAAGGTTATTTTTTGTGCTGCTAAATCAAAAGCACCGTCTTGGATGCTCAATTGGCCAAGACGAGCAAGGGGCTGTTTGTTGTGGTTTAAACCGAGCGCTTTGAGTTCTGCACTGAGGTTGTTGGCGGTAAATTGGAGGGTGGGCTGCAATACGAGAGTGTAATCAGTGCTTAAGTTGAGCTGGCCATCCTGTAGCTGGGCATCGAAATGTTCGCGCACATAAGGCCACCAACTTTTGAGTTGAGCGCCGGTTAGACTGAGTTGGCCCTGTGAGGAGACAGGGTTGATGCTGACATCGCCTTGCCATTGCAGGTGTGCGCCGTCGCTGGCTTGAGCGCTGAGTTGCAGGCCGCTGTTGTTGTCGGGACCTGTGTCAAAGTTGTTTAAGGTGATATTCAGGTCGGCTAAGGTGACGTCGACGGGGTCCTGTTGGCGTTGGTCATTGAAGCGGATCTGTCCGTCTTGCAATTGAATCCGGTCAATCAGTAGCGTTAGAGGTGTGCTATCGGGCTCTTTTTTGGGCTCTGGGTTGTCGGGTAGGTTAAACAGCTGGGTTAGATTAAGCTCACCTTTGGGGTTAATGATCACTTGTCCATGTGGCTTGACCAGTAAAATGTCTTCAATACGTAAGCTTTTATTGCGCAGGCTGTCGAAGTCTAAAGCAAGCTTGCCGTACAGGTGTTGCAAGCTGAGTTGTTGATCTTCAGCTTCGCCGAGCTGAAAACCCCAGGCTTTTAATTCAAAGCGAAAAGGGTTGAATTCAAGGCGATGCAAGTGCGCTGGTTGGGTGGCGTAGATCCCTAGTTGCTGGTTGGCAATGTGTAGGGCCACACTGGGGATCAGCAAAAAGCCCAGCCAGCTGTAAACAGCTAAAACACTGGTGAGAATAATGACTAGGCGTTTTAATGCTTTGAGCATCATGGCAGCTCCTCTGGTCGACAGTTTTTACAGTGTATGCAAAATATGTGCAGAGTAGTAGGTGATTGGATGTACATCCATATAAATGGGGATGTGGCTGAGCAGAGTCAGCCAGGGTCTGTGCTTGGCTATTTTAGGTCTGTACTGGTGCATAAGGGGCGGAGCGCTTATTCCACACTGCGTATTTAAGCAGGGTTGTAAACAGCTCCGCTGCGGTGTTAGCGCTCAATGGCTAAGGCAACACCTTGACCACCACCAATGCATAGGGTGGCTAAGCCTTTTTTCGCGTCACGGCGAATCATTTCGTGCACTAGGGTTACTAAAATTCGGCAACCGGATGCGCCAATGGGGTGACCAATAGCAATGGCACCACCGTTTACATTGACTTTGCCGGTGTCCCACCCCAGTTCTTTATTGACGCATAGCGCTTGTGCGGCAAAGGCTTCGTTGGCTTCGATCAGGTCTAGCTCGGCTATTGTCCAACCGGCTTTGCTGAGGCACTTTTGTGTGGCAGCAACAGGGCCGATGCCCATAATGCTTGGATCGACGCCGGCATTGGCATAGGCTGCAATGCGCGCCAAGACCGGCAGGCCGAGTGCTTGTGCTTTGTCTACGCTCATCAGCATGACGGCTGCGGCACCATCGTTTAAAGTTGATGCGTTACCAGCGGTGACAGTGCCATCTTTTTTAAAGGCAGGGCGCAGGCGAGCTAGGGCTTCAGCAGTGCTGCCCGTGCGCGGTTGTTCATCAGTGTCGAACACCAAGGGTTCGCCTTTGCGTTGTGGGATTTGAATGGGGGTGATCTCATCGACAAAGCGACCGGCAGCAATGGCGGCGCTGGCTTTTTCTTGTGATGCGGCAGCAAAGGCATCTTGTTCTTCGCGGCTGAGATTGTATTTTTCCACCAAATTTTCTGCTGTGATACCCATATGGATGTCGTTAAAGGCATCCCACAGGCCGTCTTCAATCATGCTGTCAATGATTTTGCCATGGCCCATGCGTAAGCCAGTGCGTACCTTGGGCATGACATAAGGTGCGAGGCTCATATTTTCTTGGCCACCCGCAATGATCACCTCAGCATCACCGCACCGAATGGCTTGCGTGGCTAAGTGCAGTGCTTTTAAGCCTGAGCCGCATACTTTGTTGAGGGTGAAAGCTGCTGTGGAGTGAGGTAAGCCAGCCTGAATAGCCGTTTGTCGTGCGGGGTTTTGTCCGCTACCCGCCGTGAGCACTTGACCAAGAATCACTTCATCAACTTGCTCAGGAGCTAAACCACTTTGTTCGAGTAAACGGCGGACAACTGCAGCGCCAAGCTCAGGAGCGGGGATCTGGGCTAGACTGCCTTGAAAACTACCAACAGCGGTACGGGTGGCGGCAACAATGACGACTTCGTGCATGGGGCATTCCTTTTGTTATGAGTGAGCCCTGTTGCTCAGGCGTGGGCCTGAGCTTTGGCTTTGTAGTTTTTATTGAATGGGGTGTTAACCACGATGACGGTTTCTAAAGAAATCAATCAGTCCTTGAGTTGAGGGATCACTGCTAGGTGCTGTCACTTGGCCGGTGAGGTGTTGGTAAACATCTTTTCCGAGTACTTTACCCAGTTCTACCCCCCATTGATCAAAGGGGTTGGTGCCCCAAATGACACTTTGCACAAAGACTTTATGTTCATAAAGGGCAATGAGAGCGCCGAGGCGGCGAGGGCAAATGCGTTCGGCCACAAGGGTGTTGCTGGGACGGTTTCCGGGAATGGCTTTATGCGGTGCAAGGCGTTGCACTTCGCTTTCTTCTAGGCCTTTGTCGCGAAGTTCTTGCGCGGCTTGCTCGAGGCTCTTACCTTGCATCAAAGCTTGGCTTTGGGAGAGGCAGTTGGCATACAGCCATTGATGGTGGTCGGCAATGGGGTTGTGGCTCACCACTGGGACAATAAAGTCGGCTGGGATCAATAAAGTGCCTTGGTGTAACAGTTGGTGATAAGCATGTTGACCATTACAACCTACGCCACCCCAGATCACGGCACCGCTTGGATAACTCAGTGTTGTACCATCTTGGCGCACCTGCTTACCATTGGATTCCATATCCAGCTGTTGCAAGTGTTGGGTGAAATTACGCAAATAGTGATCGTACGGTAAGATTGCATGGCTTTGCGCACCCCAGAAATCGCTGTACCAAATGCCGAGCATGGCCAAAATGACAGGCATGTTTTCAGCAAAGGGTGCCTGCAGAAAGTGTTGGTCCATACTCCAGGCACCAGTCAGCAGTTCTTTAAAGTTGGACATGCCAATGGACAGTGCAATGGGTAAGCCGATGGCGGACCATAGGGAGTAACGGCCCCCTACCCAATCCCAGATAGGGAGAATGTTTTCTTTGGCAATGCCAAACTCGACCGCGGCTTCAATGTTGCTAGAAACGGCGATGAAGTGGCGGTCAATGCAGTCTTTACTGCCACCTTGGGCTAAGTACCAACTGCGCGCTGCCAATGCATTCTTGAGCGTTTCTAAGGTGCTAAAGGATTTGCTAGATACCACAAAGAGGGTGGTTTGCGCATCCAGTGTGTTACTCAGCTCATGGAATTCACTGCCATCGATATTCGCAAGGAAATGGCATTTGACGCCCTGTTGGGCAAAGGGTAGTAGTGCTTCTGACACCAGTTGTGGCCCTAGAAAGGAGCCACCAATCCCTATGTTCACAATGTGGGTGATGGGTTTTTCGCTGTAGCCACGCCACAGACCATTGTGAATACGACTGACCATTTCGGTCATGGTATTAAGCACATCATGGATCTGCGGGATTAAATCTTCGCCGTTGACTACTAAGCGGTCACCAATGGGACGGCGCAATGCTGTGTGCAGTGCTGGACGTTGTTCCGACGCATTGACGGGTTCGCCATTAAAGAGGGCTTGAATGGCTGATTGCAAGCGGCTTTGTTCAGCCAGCTGCATGAGCAAGTCGCGAGTGGTTTCATCCAGAAGGTTTTTCGAGTAATCGAGCAATAAACCATCATGGCTAATGGAGAAGTTCTGAAAACGTTGTGGGTCCGCAGCAAACGCATCGCTCATGCGAAAGTTTTGCATCACTTGTTGTTGCTTGAGCAGTTGTTGCCAAGCAGGGAGTTGCGAAGGGTCTTGAGGGTGTTGGTAATGGGTCATCACACCGGCCTACCTTAAGAAAAAGGCTGGGCGACTCAGTGTCGCCCAACGCTTAGTACTGTGTGCTTAAGCCAGCTGGATTGGAATGGCGTTGCTGCTGTGGCTTAGAGAACCATCGGCCGCCATATAGAGCAAGCGTGGCTCATGGGTTTCTACTTCAGTTTCGTCGTATTGGCAGTAAGCGCAAATGATCAAAATATCGCCAACAGCGGCTTTGTGTGCAGCGGCACCGTTAACGGAAATGATTTTTGAACCGGCTTCACCGCGGATGGCGTAGGTGGTAAAACGCTCACCGTTAGTGACGTTGTAAATATCGATTTGCTCGTACTCACGAATGCCCGACATATCCAACCAGTCACCATCAATGGCGCAAGAGCCTTCGTAGTCAACGACAGCGTGGGTGGTAACAGCTCGGTGCAGTTTTGCTTTGAGCAGGGTGGTTAGCATAATTTTTTCCTCTTTGACGAGGCTCAGCTGGCGCATTTCTGTGCTGCTGCTGAGCTTTTGTCGTTATTACAGATCAAAGATCAGATTGTCGATTAGGCGAGTTGTGCCGAGGTAGGCAGCCGCTAATAAAACTAACTGTTGGCTGCTGGCATCGGCTGGCTCTAGGCTGAGTGCATCACGCAACTCTACATAGTCCAAACGTAAATCTGCAGCTTGCAGATCTTGTTTGAACTGATCGAAAAGTGCTGAATAATCACGCTGGCCACTTTGTATTTGTGCAACGAGTGCTTGCATATTGCGATGCAAGGCAGGGGCGTTGGCACGTTCTTGCGCGTTAAGATACCCATTTCTTGACGATAATGCGAGGCCATCTGTATCACGCACAATAGGTACGCCGCAAATACGTACAGGAATGCTTAAGTCCGTGACCATTTTACGGATAACGGCCAGCTGTTGGTAATCTTTTTCACCAAACATAGCTTGATCGGGCTGTACCATGTTCAACAGTTTGCACACAACAGTGGCAACACCGTCAAAATGACCTGGACGGCTGCCACCGCATAAGCCCTTGGATACACCCGGTACGCTTACTGTAGTGTGTTGCTCCATGCCCGCAGGGTACATTTCTTGTACCGTTGGAGTGAATAGCAGATCACAGCCAGCAGCTTGCAGTTTTTCTTGGTCATCGGCGAGGGTGCGCGGATAGTTATCCAAGTCTTCGTTAGGACCGAATTGCAGTGGGTTTACGAAGATACTGGCGACTACAAAGTCAGCTTGTGCAACCGCATGGTTGATCAGTGAAATGTGGCCGGCATGCAAGTTGCCCATTGTGGGAACAAAGGCAATACGTTTGCCTTCACTGCGTGCTTGGGCAATGGCTGCGCGTAGTGCTTGCAGCGTGCTTACTGTGTTCATGCGCTAAACTCGTGCTCTTGTGCTGGGAATGATTGATCTTTTACTGAGCGCGTGTACAGGCTGATCGCGTCAGCAATACTGGATTGGCCTTGCATAAAATTGCGAACAAATTTAGGCATGCGGCCGGTAAGGGATAAGCCAAGCATATCGTGTAAGACTAAGACTTGGCCGTCTGTGCCTGGACCCGCACCTATACCAATGACAGGAATGCGTACAGCGGCACTGATGCGGGCAGCAAGTTCGCTAGGTACACATTCTAAGAGCAATAAAGCTGCTCCGGCTTGTTCGAGGGCAATGGCATCTTCCAGCATTTTTTGTGCTTGCTCATCACCGCGGCCTTGAACTTTGTAACCGCCAAAAACGTTAACGGATTGTGGGGTTAAGCCCAAATGAACACAGGATGGAATGCCACGGTCCGCTAATAAACTGACGGTTTCTGCTAACCATGCGCCGCCTTCTAGTTTGACCATGTGCGCCCCAGCTTGCATCAGTTTGGCGCAGCTGGCATAGGTTTGCTCAAGGGTTGCTGCACTCATGAACGATAAGTCACTCAGGATCATGGCGCCTTTATTGCCGCGCTTTACGCAGGCGGTGTGGTAGGCCATTTCGTCAATGGTGACTGGCAGGGTGCTGTCATGACCTTGTAAAACCATGCCTAGTGAGTCGCCAATCAATAGAATTTCGACGCCGGCATCACAGGCTGTGGCAGCAAAGGTTGCATCGTAACAGGTCAGCATGGCGATTTTTTCACCACGCTGTTTAAGCTTTAATAAAGTTGTCAGGGTGACATCAGACATACAATAAGTCCTCTTTGGTACCTTCAAAGGTACTCGCATCGGGGCTGTTATAGTCCTGATGACGTGGCTTTAAGTCAATTATTTGCATGTGAATCGACCGGTTAAAGTTTTGCAAGTTGCGGAGTATGCAAGCGTTGCAAAGTTGGATCAACAGGGCAAGCACTTAATAAATCCGTCAATAGGCGGCCATCGGGCAGTTGAAAATCAACTGGGCACAGTTCGGCCAATGGTAGTAATACAAAGGGGCGTGCATGCATGTGGTAATGGGGAATGCATAAGCGTTCATCATTCATGATGCGCTCACCGAAAATTAAAATATCTAAATCCAGTGTACGGGGCCCCCAACGTTCAGCCTTACGTTCACGTCCTTGATTTAATTCGATGGCTTGTAGGTGGTCGAGCAAAATGTGTGGCTCGAGCGTTGTTTCTAAATGTGCCGCTGCATTGGTATAGCGGGGTTGATCCGCAGGGCCCAGTGGTGCGCTCGAATAATAGGCTGACACTGCAACGAGGCGTGTGTGGGGTAATTGTGCTAAGGCGTGCAGCGCTGCATTGAGTTGTTGCTCAGGGTCGCGCAGGTTGCTGCCTAAGCCGATGTATACCTGTTCCATCAATGTGGTCCTGAGCTGTTGTCTGACGGGCTGTCACCGGTGTGCGTTTTATGCACGGGTTTTTTCATGCGTGGCTTGCGGCGACGCTTACGTGGCTTACCACCCAGTGCGTTAACCATGGCTCGGCGTTGGCTGTCGCTGGCATCTTGGTATTCGGTCCACCATTGGCCTAAGCCTTGGGTGTCTTCGCCTGCACTTTCTCTCAATAGTAAGAAATCATAAGCTGCACGGAAGCGAGGGTGAGCGAGAAGCACATCAGCCCTGCGCCCCATTCGGCGCGTGAGGCGATCTTGTAAATCCCAAATCTCGCGAGTTGGGACGCTGAAACGCTTGGGTACGGCGATCCGTTGCACTTGTTCAAAGAGCACTTGGTGGGCTGCTTCTTGTAATGCCGGAAGCGGATGCATACCGTCGTTTTCTAGATGTGAGGCGCGCACCGTTAAGGAGGGCCATAGCAGTGCCGCAAATAAGAATGCCGGTGTAACAGGGCGGTTGTTACTGACTCGAGTGTCAGTGTTTTTGAAAGCATTGCGCAGTAATGCGTCGGTTCTTTCAGGTTGACGCTTTAAGGCGTCTGCCGCCGCGGGGAACAGCTGCTCAAATAAATGATACTCACGCAGTAAGTCGTAGGTGCGTTCAGCATAGCCATTGAGGAACAGTTTGAGTACTTCGTCATACAGACGTGCCGCTGGGATATCACGCAGTAAGTGGGCTAAACGACGAATGGGCTCAGCTGTGCTGTCTTCAATATTAAAGTCCAACTTGGCAGCAAAGCGAATGGCGCGCAGCATACGTACCGGATCTTCTAGGTAACGCTGTTCAGGGTCACCAATGAGGCGGATAAGGCGGCGCTTAATGTCGGCAAAGCCGGTACTGTAGTCGTATACTTTTTCGTTGCTGACATCAAAGTACAGCGCGTTCATGGTGAAATCGCGGCGCTGTGCATCATCTCCCATAGTACCGTAAACGTTATCCCGTAGAATACGGCCGCTGGCATCGTGAGCAGAGCGGTCGCTGTTGCTTTTGTCCGTTTGTGAGTGATCACTGCGAAATGTTGCCACTTCAATGATCTCACGACCAAAATGCACATGGGCCAATTTAAAGCGACGGCCAATGATGCGTGAGTTGCGGAACTCTTGACGCACTTGTTCGGGGGTGGCGCTGGTGGCGACATCAAAATCTTTTGGGGTAATGCCTAAGAGCGAGTCGCGCACACAGCCGCCGACTAAATAGGCTTCAAAACCTGCATGCTGTAAGCGCACTGCAACATTGGCCGAGTTACGGCTGAAGTCAGCGGTACTGAGTTGATGCTCATGGGCATTCAATACAGTGGGTTGTTGAGGGTCTTTGCGCTGGCGTGAACGACGAAAGGGGTTAAAAAGCTTTTTCAGCATAGCAGGGCCTGTTTGCGACTCGCATCAAAAAGAAAATTCATAAACGCTGTGCGCCAAAAAGTCAGCGGCAATGAAGACAGTGCTGCCGATGCGGTGTAACGATAAGAATTATTATTGGGTAAATGACACATCATAGCGCTCGATTCTATCACCGCTAGCAAGGGAGGTGAACGAGGAAAGTAGGTATACGGCTAGATAGTGTTGTTTTGTAGTGCTAGAAGAGGGGGGGGGGGAGCTGTGGGCGTTAAGGTTAAGAGGGGAGTGCGTGGCTCCCCTCTTTGAATGATTCTGTGCGTTTTTTTTATTATTCTCGGCGTTTTTGTTGTTATTGTGCGCCTGCTTTTACAGTTTTAAGTCGAACTGTGAAGAGTTAACGGATTGCTTTGAATGCTGATGTGTTTGTAGTTTGTCAGTTGAAACTGGCGCTGCATGTTCTGCAGTTTTGTTATTCTCTGTTCATCTGTGTCTCTACAATCATCATCCTCTGCAAAGTAATCAGTTAGCTGCGTCTCCTGTGCTGTTGTTTTTATTGTGCTGGAGCCGTTACGTCTTATTCTTATTATGGTTTTTGTATTTTTATTGTTGTTGTGTAGATATATAAAGCAGATAGCGTGCCAACTTTATAAAAACCTTTTAAAAACAACTACTTACAAGTTTTCTGTGTTTTTTGTGATTATTTTCATACGTGCGTTGAGATAAAAGTGTTACCGCTTTTGGGCTTAAGTGTTACGTGGGTGGGTTTCGGTAACAGTTTGTGTTGTGGGCAGGCCGGAAATAGGCTGTGGCATGTTTATAGATTTCTTTCATCAGGGCGATTGAGAGATGTCAAGAGATTGAGTGGCCAGTTTTGTTATACTTAATTTGAATTGATTCAGCCCATCGTTGCTGATCGCGATGATGGCACATTGAGAGGTGACCAATATGAGCAAGAATGCAAGCTTTTTTATGCCCGGTGTTTCTTTGTTCGGTGCGAATGTTCTGAGTGAGTTAGCTGATCGAGTAACAGCTTTAGGTGGTGTTAAGCCGCTCATTGTGACCGACCAAGGTATGACTCAGATGGGGTACACCAAGCAGATCACAGATCTATTGGAGGCAGCGAGCATTAAGTACGCTGTGTTTGATGAGACGGTACCAAACCCAACAGATACAAACGTTGAGCAAGGCGTGGCTGCTTACCAAGACAATCAATGTGATATGTTGATTTCTTTAGGAGGTGGTAGTGCGCATGACTGCTGTAAGGCGGTTGGTTTGTTGGTTGCTAACGGTGGCAGCATTGCTGACTATGAAGGGGTGGATCAGCTGAAAAAAGCGTTACCGCCATATATCGCAATTAATACCACCGCTGGTACAGCCAGTGAATTGACGCGCTTTACTATTATTACCAACACGTCGAATCATGTGAAAATGGCCATTGTTGACTGGCGTGTGACGCCGGACTTGGCCATTAACGATCCACTGCTCATGATGAAAATGCCGCCATCATTGACAGCTGCAACAGGTATGGATGCTTTAACTCACGCGGTTGAAGCCTATGTATCGACTGATGCAAACCCCATTACTGATGCTGTTGCATTGCAGGCGATGCGTTTAATTGCTAAGTACTTGCGCGTGGCGGTTGCTCGCGGTGATGATCTGGAAGCCCGTGACCGTATGGCCTATGCGCAATATTTAGCAGGTATGGCCTTTAATAATGCGGGTCTGGGCCATGTGCATGCTATGTCGCATCAGCTGGGTGGTATGTATAACTTACCTCATGGTGTGTGTAACGCACTCTTATTGCCGCATGTATGTGAGGCAAACCTGATGGCGGCGCAAGAGCGTTACGCTGACATTGCTGAAGCTTTGGGTGAAAACACCTATGGTATGTCTGTGCGTGAAGCAGCTGAAATGGCTGTAGTAGCGATTCGTTGCTTGTCTGAAGATGTGGGTATTCCAAGTCGCTTAAGTGAATTGGGAGTCAAAGATGAAGACATTGAAACGATGGTTAAGCATGCGCAGGAGGATGTGTGTGCAGTGACCAACCCTCGACGTTTAAACGATAAAGAAGTGGCCGCTATTTTCCGTGCTGCAATGTAACTGATTTCTACGCTAAACGTAGGAAGACCCAAACGCCTCGCTTTAAACAGCGGGGCGTTTTTGTTTATGAGTCGCGAGCAGTTAAATTTGCTGTGTTGGAATGTACACAGGTGTTACCAAAATGGTGGAAATCCTCGTACTTTTAGTGCAAGGATGAGTTCAAGTTTAGTCGTACCCTAGTCAACCGCTGCGGTGCAATCTATGTGGGCATGTCAGCCGATTAAAACTTGTTAAAACCACGATGGCCAGGTCAGTACTAGACGCTCGTTGGGGCAATTTAAAATTATAGGGGTTGGGCATGGCCGTCTAGCAGTAGGAATCCCCGTCCTTTAGGTCGGGAGGATGTCAATTTTAAGTAAGTTAACGAGGCATACACCACCCAAAGCTGTTCGAGTTGTGGTAGTTTGCCCGAGTCGAGGCCGAAAGGTGTCGCAGGGCTTGTAATAAGAGAGTGGGCGAGCAGTGGGTGTAGTGTTTCCACTCCGCTAGATAAGCGCGGCGCAAAGCACTCTCGCGGTCGGGCATGGCCGTCTAGCAGTAGAAACCCCGTCCTCTAGGCCGGGAAGGATGTCAACAGTAAAGCAGGTCTTTTAGGCCGAGGGTTGCGAATGTTCGCGTTCAATAGAGGCGTTGAAACGACAAAAGTGCGATTACCACAGTGGTTACAGTGGCGGGCCGAGTTGCTTCCAGGACTGTTGTTGTGCGCAGTCATTGCAGGGGCAGCCATGCTGCTAGACCGGGTTGCGTGGTTGCAAGCGCATGGTTTGTCAGCGCTGACTCTGGCGATTTTATTGGGCTTTGTATTGGGTAATATTTTGCCATTTAAGTTCAACAGTTACTGCGCACCGGGTGTGCATTTTGCGAAGCAGTATGTGTTGCGCCTCGGTATTATTTTGTATGGCTTTCGTCTGACTTTTCAGGATGTGAGCTATGTGGGGCTGGCAGGGGTGGTCATTGATGCCCTAGTTATAATTTCTACTTTTGTTTTGGCTGTATTGCTAGGTGTGCGCCTGTTTAAGCTCGACCGTGGCACCGCTATGTTAATTGGGATCGGTAACTCAATTTGTGGTGCCGCAGCAATTATGGCAGCAGAGCCCGTGCTTAAGGCCCGCGCTGAACAGGTTACGGTGGCCGTATCAACGGTGGTAGTGTTTGGTACTTTGGCAATTTTTTTATATCCGTTGTTGTACAGCTTAAATGAGTCTTGGCAACTGTTGGGTACAACAGATTTTGCTTACGGTTTGTTTGTGGGATCTACTGTGCATGAGGTGGCGCAGGTGGTAGCTGCCGGTGCTGCAATCAGTCCAGAGGCTGCCAATACTGCAGTGATTGCAAAGATGGTGCGCGTCATGATGCTAGCGCCCTTTTTGATACTGCTGGCGCTGTATTTAGCGCGGCATGAAACGCCTGCAAGAGTGATAGAAAGGGGAAGTTGTCAGAATAAAGGATTGTTAACCCGCGTGAATGTGCCGTGGTTTGCTTTCATTTTTGTGGCCGTTGCAGGTTTTAATTCTTTGCAGTGGCTGCCGGAAGTGGCAATCGAGCGCATTATTCAGCTCGACACAGCATTGTTGGCTGCAGCGATGGCAGGTTTAGGTTTGAGCACTGATATGAAGGCGATTCGTCGTGCTGGTGTAAGGCCTTTGCTGCTAGCTACCATCCTTTTTGCTTGGTTGCTGCTGGCCGGTGGGGCATTGAATTACTTTATTAGTGCGTGGTTGACTCAGTAAGCGGTGAGATTGAAGGGCGTGTACCGGTTTGAGTACTGCGCCCTTCATGCACTGTAAGAGTGGTGTAGGCACGACGTACTGACTGTTAGAGCCTTTAGTCCTGATCTAGGCCTTCTTGTAGGTCGCAAATATTGCCTTGCTTAAGTTGCTCTAAGTCAAAATCTTTTTCTAAGTCAGGAATGCCAGGTGTGTTAGGCTCAAATTGAGCTGTGCACGCCAACATGGCTTTAAAGTTGTCTGAGGCGAGCATTTTTTTGGCGTAATCCAGGGCCAGTGCTTGAGCTTGTTGGCGCTGACCGTTGCTGCAGAGTTGGAAGAGATTGTTGTCAAGGGTTTCGCTGTCTTGACTCATTTTTTCAAACGCTGGCGCATCAATTTTTTCCTGTAGGCAGTTGTAATACTGCATCATATTTTGCGCGCGTAGTTGGCGTTGTTGTTGCGGCGTGGTTGGCGCGTCGCTGGCATAAGTCAAAGGGCTGATGATGGCTAAAATACCAACGGTTGCGGCTAAGATTGGCGTTTTAAGCATAGAAGAGCTCCTGTTGTGACTAAAGGTTCAAAATTTAGAATAGATGAAAATACAGTATTTTCCCAGTGTCTTAATTGTGCGTCAGTACAGTATTCGCTGTTTAACAATTGCTAGCAGAATTCCTCCATTTCTAAAGTGGCGGGTAGTTCATTTTGAGCAAGAGGAAGGGTTCTGGTATTGCTGAGTGTTGGCTGTATATAATGCCAGTTGTTATTGCTGGGGCCTGTAGAGCTGCGGCAAGCGCTTTTGATGAATAAGGATTGATTGTGATTGGATATTTGCGAGGCACTTTATTAGAAAAGCAGCCGCCTCATGTGTTGTTAGATGTCAATGGTGTTGGCTATGAACTGGAAGTGCCAATGACCACCTTGTTTCAATTGCCAGCGGTGAACGAACCGCTGGTTTTACATACGCATTTGGTAGTGCGTGAAGATGCACAGCTTTTGTATGGTTTTTATAGCAAGCGTGACCGTGCTTTATTTCGCGAGTTGATCCGTTTAAATGGTGTAGGTCCTAAACTAGCGTTGGCATTGATGTCAGGCTTGAGTGTGGATGAGCTGATTCAATGTGTGAATGCTGAAGACACTTCGCGCCTTATGAAAGTCCCCGGCGTAGGCAAGAAAACCGCGGATCGTTTACTGGTTGAACTCAAGGATCGTTTTAAGAACTGGGAGAGCACACCATTGGCAGGACAGACGGCCATGGAACCTGCGAAGGATAATGCAGTCATACAGGCGCAGAATGCTGAGCATGATGCGGTGAGTGCTTTGATAGGTTTAGGCTTTAAGCCAGCTGAGGCCAGTCGTGCCGTCAGTGCTGTTTTTGCAGAAGACTTGAGCAGCGAAGACTTAATTCGTCGTGCATTAAAAGGCATGGCGTAATGCGCTACTTTATTTGGGATAACTGCAGTTTATGATTGAAGCTGATCGCTTGATTGACGCGACACCTCGTGAGCGTGAAGAGCACATTGACCGCGCCATCCGCCCGTTAAGTTTGGCTGAGTATATTGGGCAGCCTGTGGTGCGTGAGCAAATGACACTGTTTATTGAGGCGGCAAAAAAACGAGAGGAAGCACTGGATCACACTTTGATTTTTGGTCCGCCGGGGCTTGGTAAGACCACGCTGGCTAATATCATTGCGCAAGAAATGGGTGTGTCACTTAAGAGTACCTCAGGGCCTGTATTGGAGCGGCCAGGCGACTTAGCTGCGTTGTTGACCAATTTAGAAGAGGGAGATGTGCTCTTTATTGATGAAATCCACCGTTTACCGCCCATTGTGGAAGAGGTGCTGTATCCCGCAATGGAGGATTTTCAACTGGATATCATGATCGGTGAGGGGCCGGCTGCGCGTTCGATTAAATTGGATTTGCCTGTATTCACTTTAGTTGGGGCTACCACACGAGCTGGGATGTTAACGAATCCATTGCGTGACCGCTTTGGTATCGTGCAGCGCCTTGAGTTTTATAACGATAAAGATTTAACCACAATTGTGGCTCGCTCCGGTGGTATTTTAAATATGCCCATTGAGCAAGATGGTGCTTATGAGATTGCGCGTCGCGCTCGTGGTACTCCCCGTATCGCCAACCGTTTGTTGCGTCGAGTACGGGATTTTGCGCAAGTGCGTGGTACGGGTCATATTACTCAAACTATTGCCAATCAAGCTTTGAACTTATTGGATGTTGATGAGCACGGTTTTGACCATCAGGACCGCCGTTTATTATTGGCTATGATTGAAAAGTTTGATGGTGGCCCGGTGGGCATTGATAGCTTGGCCGCAGCTATCAGTGAGGAACGACATACGATTGAAGATGTCTTAGAACCTTACCTGATTCAGCAAGGTTTTATTATGCGAACGCCGCGTGGACGCGTGGTAACACGTCATGCATATTTGCATTTTGGTTTGAACTTACCAGAGCGTTTACAAGATGTGGCACTGCTGACGAGCAGCAGTGAGGAAGAATGAAAATATACCTGTGTTTTTGATTGGCAATTAACAAAGGCGGCAGTAAAGTATGAGCGCAATAACAACAGCACCAGGGTTTAACTTTCCTTGTCGGGTTTATTATGAAGACACGGACGCTGGTGGCATCGTTTACTATGTGAACTATCTTAAGTTTATGGAGCGGGCACGTACTGAACGATTACGCGATTTAGGTTTTTCCCAAGCACAAATGGCCACAAAAAACCTACTCTTTGTTGTGCATTCCTCCCAGGCACGTTACCACGCTCCGGCTCGTTTAGATGACGAGCTGCTGGTCAGTGCGCAGGTGGAAGTATTAAAACGTGCCAGTTTGAAATTTTATCAGCAAGTGCGTCGTGCCAGTGACAATGTATTGCTCTGTGAAGGGCGTTTTACTGTGGCTTGTGTACGTGCTGATACTTTGAAACCCCAGGCCATTCCAGAACCTTTATATACGGCCTTTACAGCCGATGTGCGAGACTTTGCAGGAGAGTAAGCGTGGAAGCGAATGTCGTTGATCAGATGTCAATGTGGAGCTTAATCAGTAACGCCAGTTTGGTGGTGCAGCTGGTAATGCTGATTTTAGTTGGCGCTTCAATTGCCTCATGGGTGATGATTTTTCAGCGTAGCCAGTTATTGCGAGCGGCGCGCAACAGTTTGAATGTGTTTGAAGATCGATTTTGGTCCGGTATGGATTTATCCAAGTTGTATCGTCAAGTCAATGCTGAGCCGGATCCTGATGCTGGTGTGGAACGGATTTTCCGTGCCGGTTTTAAAGAGTTTTCCCGCTTAAGCCAGCAGCAAGGTGCCAATCCTGAGTCTGTAATGGATGGTGTAGCACGCTCAATGCGTGTAGCCATTTCCCATGAGGAAGAGAAACTTGAGCAAAGTTTGCCCTTTTTAGCCACTGTGGGTTCGACCAGCCCTTATATCGGGCTCTTTGGTACGGTATGGGGAATCATGAACTCTTTCCGAGGCTTAGCTCAAGTACAGCAGGCAACTTTGGCTACAGTAGCACCTGGGATCGCTGAGGCTTTGATTGCAACGGCCATCGGGTTGTTTGCGGCGATTCCGGCGGTGATTGCTTACAACCGTTTTGCTGCGCGTGGTGAGAATTTAATTGCTCGCTATTATACCTTTGCTGATGAGTTCCAAGCCATTCTGCATCGTAAAGTCCACTCGAAAGAGGATTAGGTGCCCCATGCATAGAGCGAGAATTCGTAATCGTCGTAAACCCGTTGCAGAAATGAACGTGGTGCCCTATATCGACGTAATGCTGGTGTTGTTAGTGATTTTTATGGTCACTGCGCCCATGCTGAATCAAGGGGTAAAAGTGGATCTGCCGCAGGTCAGCAGTGAGGTGTTACCACAAGACAATAATGCCATTGTGCTGACCATTTCGATTAAGTCTGATAAGACTTATTTTTGGAATACTAGCACTGAAGTGGATGTGGAAACGGTACAGGATGAAGCGGTAGAGTTGGAGCAAATGGTTAATGCTGCACGGGCAATTTTGGGAGCAAATGCAGCCCAAGGTAAAAAAGTGCAAGTCTATGTGCGAGCGGATAAAGCTGTCGATTATGGCAGTGTGATGGCTGCTATGGGTGGCTTGCAGCAAGCAGGCGTGACTGACGTTGGCTTAATTACTGAGGCGCCTTGATGCGAGAGCGTGAACCTTCCCCTTCAGAAAAGCTTTTTTGGCCAGTGGTGTGGGCGTTAGGCTTGCACTTACTGTTGTTTGCTTTTCTGTTTGTGAGCTTTGCCCGGACGCCTGAATTACCGCCGACGCGGCCGATTATTCAGGCTACTTTGTATAAGCTTGAGTCACAAAGTCAGGCAAGTACACAAACGAATCAAAAAATTGCTGGTGAGGCGAAAAAAACCGCAGCACCACAGCATGAGGCTGAGCAGCTCGAGCAAAAGAAAATTGAGCAGGAAAAAATAGCTGCCGCGGCAGCGCGAGCGGCGCAAACCAAACAGGCAGAAGCAGCGAAGGCGGAGGCAGCGAAAAAAGCTGAAGCTGAACGTAAGGTGGCTGAACAACAAGCGGCTCAAGTGAAAAAGCAAGAGCAGGCGGCTCGGGACGCTGCTGAAAAACAGAAGCAAGCACTCTTAGCGAAGCAAAAAGCTGAAGAAGCAGCTCAGCAAAAAGCTGCAGCGCAGGCTGCTAAAAAGAAAGCTGAGGAAGAAGCAAAGAAGAAGGCCGCGGAAGAGGCTAAGAAGAAAGCTGCTGCAGAGGAAGCCAAAAAGAAGGCTGCAGCTGAAGCTGCTAAGAAAAAAGCTGCTGAAGAAGCGAAAAAACAAGCACAAGCTGAACAAAAAAAACGTGCGGCTGCCGAAGCTGAAAAGCAAAGAAAAGCCCAAGAGGCGTCGCGTAAAGCGGCTGAAGCGAAAAAAGCGAGCGCGTTAGCAGAGTTGTTGGCGGATGATACTCAATATCAGCAAACAGCAGCGGATACTCGAGGTGCGCAGGTAGCGGGTAATTTGGATGACTTAATTGTGCGTTTAGTGAGTGCACAATGGATACGACCACCGTCTGCTCGTAATGGCATGGCAGTGACAGTGCTCATTGAGATGCTTCCCGATGGAACTATCACCAATGCCAGTGTCACACGCAGTAGCGGTGACAGTGCCTTTGATGCTTCAGCTGTGGCGGCGGTGCGTAAAGTGGGGCGTGTCCGAGAGGTGCAACAATTGGATCGCGCTACTTTTGATCGCTTATATCGCAAACGTAGTGCAGTGTTTAAACCAGAGGATTTAGGTCTGTGAAAATAATAAAACGGTGGTTGTTTTTAAGTATGTTGCTCTGTGCCGGCTGGGTGCAGGCAGCAGACCCTTTGTTGATATCAGGTGGTAGCGACCGAGCGATTCCCATCGCTGTTGTGCCTTTTGGTTGGCAAGGAGGAAGTGCTTTACCGGAAGATATTGCGCAGGTCGTGGGGAATGATTTACGCAATTCAGGCTCCTTTGAACCTATTGCGCGTAACAATATGATCAGCCAGCCTGCAACGGTGAACGAAGTGATCTTTCGTGACTGGACAGCAGTAGGAGCGCAGTATTTAGTAGTGGGCCAGGTGATCTCCAATGCCGGTCGTTTACAAGTTGATTATGCGGTTCTGAATGTGAATACCGAACAGGTGCTCACAAGTGGTTCGGTGTCAGGTGGTGTGGAACAATTGCGTGACTTAGCGCACCACATTTCGGATCAGGCGTATGAAAAACTTACTGGTGTAAAAGGCGCATTCTCAACGCGTTTGTTGTACGTCACAGCGCAGCGTTTTTCAGAAAATAACACACGTTATACCTTGCAGCGTTCAGATTATGATGGTGCGCGGGCGGTTACTTTACTGGAGTCCCGTGAGCCGATTCTGTCGCCGTCGTTTGCACCAGATGGTAAGCGCATCGCCTATGTGTCTTTTGAGCAAAAGCGTCCGCGCATTTTTGTGCAAAATATTGAAACGGGGCAGCGTGAGCAAATCACTAACTATGAAGGTTTGAATGGTGCACCGGCTTGGTCACCTGATGGGCAGCGTTTAGCTTTTGTCTTATCCCGTGATGGTAATCCTGAGATTTATGTGATGAGCATGGCGACTCGACAAGTGCGCCGTGTAACCAATCATGCGGCCATCGATACAGAGCCATTCTGGGGTAAAGATGGACAAACCATTTACTTTACCTCAGACCGTTCGGGGCGTCCGCAAATTTATAAAATGAACATCAATAGCGGTAACGCAGAGCGTGTAACCTTTGTTGGTAACTACAATGCCAACCCGAAACTGTCTGCTGATGAAAAGACTTTAGTGATGATTCATCGTCAGGAGGGTTACACTGTATTTAAAGTAGCAGCACAAGATTTGCAGCGTGGTAACCTCCGAGTGCTAACACAATCAAGTTTAGATGAGTCGCCCACTGTTGCACCCAATGGAACAATGGTAATCTATGCTACCCAGCAAAGCGGAAAGGGTGTCCTGATGCTTGCGTCTATTAATGGGCGAGTGCGGCTCCCACTACCTAGCATACAAGGCGAAGTCAGAGAGCCTTCATGGTCCCCTTATTTAAACTGATACTGGGTTGTTTATAACTCAATTCGTAATGTGGTTTTTTGGAGCTTTAAAATATGCAAATTATTAAATTCGGTAAACTTGCAACTTTATCACTGGCGCTAGCTGTAGCGGTTGGTTGTTCTTCTAAAGGCGGTGACATGAGCGGTGAAGGCGCAATGGATCCGAATGCTGGTTATGGCTCAACTTCTGGCGCAACTGATGGTCGCTACGATAGCAGCAGCAGCGAAGAAGCGGCTTTGCGTGCAATTACTACGTTCTACTTTGAATTTGATAGCTCAGATTTAAAGCCAGAAGCGATGCGCGCTTTAGATGTACACGCACGTGACCTGAAAAACAATGGTCAGCGTGTTGTACTTGAAGGTCACGCTGATGAGCGTGGTACGCGTGAGTACAATATGGCTTTGGGTGAGCGTCGTGCTAAAGCAGTACAACGCTACTTAACGTTACAGGGTGTTTCACCAGCACAGCTAGAGCCTGTTTCTTATGGTGAAGAAAATCCGAAGGTAACAGGTCATGGCGAGAGCGCATGGTCACAAAACCGTCGTGTAGAACTGCGTAAGTAATTTAACTATGAAGATGATCCGTCCAATCCTGATAGCTTTAGCCCTTAGTTTGCCTGCTTTGGCGGTGGCTGCAATACCGGTCACTGATCGTTCAGCGTATGTTGTGCCTATTAGCAAAAGCCAGGGAATGAACGGAACTGAGACTGGAAGTGGTGCGCAAGCGCCACTTTCGGCTCAAGGTGAGATGTTCATGCAGTTGCAACAAATGCAGCGTGAGATTGCAACGCTACGCGGAATGCTTGAAGAACAACAGCATGAACTGCGTCAATTGCGCCAAGAAAGTCTTGAGCGTTACCAGACATTAGACAGTCGTATTCATGAGGGTGGTAGTACAGCAGCTACTCCTGCGACTGAACAACAAACAGTCAGCACTGGTGCCGAAGTAAGTGCGCCACAAGTCGCTGCAGAGTCTGATCCAGAAAAGGAAAAGCTCTATTACGATGCTTCTTTTGATTTAATTAAAGCACGTGATTTTGATAATGCAGAAAAAGCGTTTAATGCTTTTTTGCGTAAATACCCAAATAGTCAGTACGCAGGAAACGCACAGTACTGGTTAGGTGAGGTTTATTTGGTTCAAGGCAATAATTTAGCAGAGGCAGGTAAAGCATTTGCGAAGGTTGCACAAAACTATCCTGAGCATAACAAAGTGCCTGACGCTTTATATAAGCTAGCGGACGTCGAGCGCCGCCTAGGGCGTGCGGATCGTGCTCGCGGTATTTATCAGCAAGTGATTGAGCAGTATCCAAGCAGCTCTGCAGCTCAGTTAGCAAAAAGAGATTTAAGCCAGCTTTAGAGTCTGTTATAGCTGTACATATCTTGAAAGCCTCTCAGTAGGAGAAGCTATCTATTTGCATAGGTGAGCATGCAGCGTATGTGCCCGTGTTTATTAAAATCGCGTAAGATCTCGCACTTTTAGTGCGAGGATGGATAGCGAGGGCCGTGTAAGCAGCCCTTAACCCCTTAACAGGCTGTTAAAGTCTTTGCAGTATAGGTTGTGCTGGTATTATATACAGCATGATAAAGCACACCAAAGCATTAAAAATCTGAGTACGAGACAGGCATGTGCCCTTACTAAACTGCATGGCTCGAAGCGTCAATTTCGTCTGGAATTTTGTCAATGAGTTAAGTCACCGCTCGATTAAGGAGCGCGGTGTGTTTTTGTCTGTGTATGATATGCATCCCTACACCAAAGGTGCTGGTAAAGAGCTAGGGTTGCACAGCCAAATCTTACAGTGCATTGCAGATGAGTATGTCACACGCCGTAAGCAGTTTAAGAAAGCACGGCTGAACTGGCGCAAATCAGGCGGCGCTAGGCGTTCGCTGGGAGACGGAGTGGAAGGGCGTAAATTTCTAATTCAAGCGCCACTGCAAAGTATGAGTAAGGCTGCTATCATTCGGCATGGAACACAGCTAGGGGTAGACTATGCGTTTACTGTTTGTTGTTATCAAACGGATGACAAAGGGCAGGCATGTGGAGTCTGTGACAGCTGTCAATTGCGTAAACAAGGTTTTTAAACGCAGATATGAAGGATCCAACACGTTATTTTTGACAAAAGCAAAATTTTTCTTGCACTGAGCTGAAAATTCCGTATTATTTGCAACCCTTCCGGGTCGTTAGCTCAGTGGTAGAGCAGTTGGCTTTTAACCAATTGGTCGTAGGTTCGAATCCCACACGACCCACCAACTTCTTCAAGCATCAGTTTTTGTCAGCTGTGTGTTGTATCTTTTGAAATTAATAAGAAATACACTTGTTAACATTGCGCCTGCGTGCGCTGTGAGGACTGGCATTAATGACGCAAATTTCTGAACGTATTTTAGTTCAAGCACACTTGGCAGCAAAGCAGGTCGAGGCCCTAACGCCTGAACAAGAGGCGCATTACTCAGAACGTATTATGGCTGAGCTAAAGGCTAAAGATGCTGTTTTAGTCGCGCACTATTATTGTGATCCGGTGATTCAAGAGCTTGCTGAAAAAAGTGGCGGCTGTGTGGCCGACTCTTTGGAAATGGCCCGCTTCGGTAGTGAGCATAGTGCACAAACTTTGGTTGTGGCAGGCGTACGTTTTATGGGGGAAACGGCGAAAATCCTAAACCCGGAAAAACGTATTTTAATGCCAACTTTGGAAGCGACTTGTTCTCTGGACTTGGGTTGTCCCGTTAAAGAGTTTTCTGAGTTCTGTGATCAGCATCCGGATCGTACCGTAGTGGTTTATGCCAATACTTCAGCAGCGGTTAAAGCCCGTGCTGACTGGGTGGTGACTTCAAGTTGTGCATTAGAGATCGTTGAAAGCCTGATGGATAATGGTGAGAAAATTATCTGGGGCCCTGACCAGCATTTAGGTCGCTATATTCAACGAGAAACGGGTGCAGATATGCTGTTGTGGGACGGTGCTTGTATCGTTCATGAAGAGTTTAAAGCCAAGCAGCTAGAGGATATGAAGGCTTTGTACCCAGAGGCAGCGGTGTTAGCCCACCCTGAATCGCCTACTGCTGTTCTGGAATTGGCTGATGTCATTGGCTCAACAACTCAGTTGATTAAGGCAACTCAAGAATTGCCGCAAGAGCAATTCATTGTTGCGACTGATCGTGGCATTTTTTATAAAATGCAGCAGTTAAGTCCAAATAAGACTTTTATTGAAGCACCGACTGCCGGCGAAGGTGCATCCTGTCGTAGTTGTGCGAACTGTCCTTGGATGGCGATGAATACGCTTGAGGCACTGTTACTGAGCTTGCAAAACGGTGAAAATGAAATCAATGTTGATCCAGCGTTGATTCCAAAAGCTGTGCGTCCGCTGCAGCGTATGTTGGATTTTACCCGTGATGCACAAATTAAGTTGGCAGGTAACGCGTAACTTAAGGCAATACCCAAGCCCGTTGTGCTATTTAGGTCATCATTCGACGCGTATTTCGGCAGTAAAGTCGCTGTTAATACAGGCATCGGTATTGCTTGAATGTGCAGTCATTCAAGGCATGCTTGGTAAGACAGTGCATGTGTTGAAGGTTGCCTATAAGTGGCCCTAGACCTTTTAGCGAAGGGTTGGGTGTATTGAGTGCGATTGGTAGAGCGAGGTGACGTGTAAACGTACCTCGCTTTTTTGTTGCGGTTTTTGAGCTTGTGAGTTACGTGCGCCTGAGGCAGCTTGGACACTCGTTATGCAGAGCCGCCGCCTCGATACGCTTTAGGTTAGTATTTTTGTTCTTTGATTTTCTGAAAGTACACCTTGGTTAACTTAAACACCACTGGACTGAGTAAAGCCAATGCAATGAGGTTTGGGATGGCCATCATGGCATTTAAAGTGTCTGCCAAGAGCCAAACGAAATCCAAGGTGACTACTGCTCCGACGGGTAAAACCAACACCCAGAGAACACGATAAGGTACAACCGCTTTCTTACCCAGTAAAAACTCAATACAGCGCTCCCCATAGTACGACCAGCCTAACGTTGTGGTGAAAGCAAAAATAGCGAGAGACAGAGGTACTACATATGGGCCAACTACTGGAACGCTTTGGCTAAAGGCTGCACTGGTCAGTGCTGCACCGGATGTGCCGCTGGTCCATAGGCCTGTACTGACGATGGTTAAGCCGGTAATGGAGCAAATGATGATGGTGTCGATGAAAGTGCCAAGCATGGCAATTAAGCCTTGACGTACAGGCTCCTTAGTTTGTGCACTGGCATGTGCGATAGGAGCCGTACCTAATCCGGCCTCGTTGGAAAAAATACCACGTGCGACTCCAAAGCGAATGGCTGCCCACACTGCTGCACCGGCAAAACCACCTTGAGCTGCTACGGGAGTAAATGCAGCCTCAATGACAGTATAAAAAGCATGAGGTATGGTTTCAGCATTAAGTAACAAGGCGGCCAACCCAGCAAGTAAGTAAAATATAGTCATTAAAGGTACTAAGGCAGCGGCTACACGCCCGATACGTCGTACGCCGCCAATAAGTACTAGGCCAACGAGCACCATGATTATCAGGCCAGTGAGCCAAGTGGGTATATTAAAATCGCTTCGTAACACATCGGCCATGGAGTTGGCTTGTACAGTATTGCCTGCACCAAAAGCAGCGATGCAACCAAATAGAGCAAAGAGATAGCCCAGCCATATCCACTTACTGCCGAGGCCGTTTTTAATGTAATACATTGGTCCGCCGGCATAATTACCTTGCGCGTCGACTTCGCGGAACTTCACTGCTAATACGGCTTCCGAGTATTTGGTAGCCATGCCGACTAAGGCGCTGATCCACATCCAGAATAAAGCGCCAGGTCCGCCGAGAAAAATAGCGGTGGCAACGCCGGCAATATTACCTGTACCTACGGTGGCTGAGAGTGCCGTCATTAAGGCTTGAAATGGAGGGATTTCACCTGAGCGTTCTTCCCCTTGTTGTGCTGTGGTGCTGCCGAGCATGAGTCGAAAGCCTGTGCCAATTTTGAGAATGGGCATCAGTTTTAAACCAATAGAAAGAAACAAGCCGACCCCTAGGAGCAGAGCGAGCATGAAAGGCCCCCACACGATGTTATTAACCGTTGTAAGGAGGCTCGTTAGTGTGTCCATGTATTGACCTTTTGGAATGAATGACAATGCATAAAAAAGATAAATTTGCGGCTGAGTTCAATTTGCAGGGCAAGATTATGACGTTTTTTCTAATTAATGCGACCGTATATAGCATTAATCATACTGTTAGTGATGGATTTAGCATTTTCACCCTAAAAAGAACATTCTTTTCGTGCTGAGGTGTGTTAAATACGCTCTTTGTCATCAGAGGTTGTCAACCCTGAACAACAACTAGAGTTGCGGCGCAATACGGCTCACTGCTCAACCTTGTATTAACAGTACGAGCCCTACCATGAAGCTGATAAACTCGGATGTAGAGATCCATCGGTATGGTGGAGTAGTTGTTTATTGATTGGAGTGAGGTGGGATTTGGCTCGATTATTGAAAAGCATTGCGCTAGGGAGTGCACTAGCGTTAGCGGGCTGTCAGGCGGTAAACACTACAGGTGCAAGTGCAGTGGGTGTGGATCGTAAGCAGTATATGTTCAGTATGTTAAGTACACAGGAAATTAATCAGACTTACGCTCAGGCTTACCAAGATACCTTGCGCAAAGCAAGCGCCCAAGGCAAATTGGATACTACAAGTAGCAATGCTAGGCGTTTGCAGGTGATCGGGCAGCGCTTGATTCGTGAGGCTGTGTATTTCCGCCCTGATGCGGCACAGTGGGATTGGCAAGTGAGTTTGATTAACAGTCCTGAGTTGAATGCTAGCTGCGGTCCTGGTGGTAAAATTATTTTCTATAGTGGCATCATCAACAAACTTAAGCTCACGGATGATGAGATTGCTGCAGTAATGGGGCATGAGATTGCCCATGCGCTGCGCGAGCACAGCCGTGAGGCTATGTCGAAGGCCTATGGTATAGAAATCGCTAAACTCGGCTTAGGCGCGCTTTTAGGTGTCAGTCAGGAAACTATGCAAGTGGCTGATGCCGCAGTGCAGTACGGTATGATGTTGCCTAACAGTCGAGGGGCAGAAACAGAGGCTGACTTATTAGGTGTTGAGCTGGCAGCACGGGGTGGGTATAACCCAAATGCGGCGATTACTTTGTGGCAAAAGATGGCACAGGCTAGTCAAGGAGCTCCAGCTGAATTTATGAGTACGCACCCGTCTTCTTCTACACGTATTCAAAATCTGCAGGCTAATATTCCAAAAGTAATGCCACTGTACGAGCAAGCGCGTCGCCGTTAATGTTGATAACTGCCAGCTTGTTGTGCTGGCAGTTTGCTATGCTTTATTTGACTGCTTTAAAAATTACAAACTTGGCATTGGCAGCAAGTTGTTCGACCGAACGGAACATGCGTTTGAGCGTGATGTGATAGCCTAAATGACGATTTCCGACAATCCAGAGTTCACCGCCTACTTTAAGAGCACGGTGACTTTGTTTAAACATCCTGCGGGCTAAAAAATCTCCGACCACTTGTTGTTGGTGGAAAGGAGGGTTGCACAGCACTACATCTAAGCTATTAGGCTGTTCAGCGCCTAAACCATCGGCGGCATATACAGTTACTGCGCGATCGGCTAAAGCATGTTGCCAATTCTCAAGTGCTGATTGGACTGCCATATAGGACTCATCAACTAAGCGCAATTGTGCTTGAGGGTTGTTAAGCGCGCAGACAATGCCAATTACACCGTTGCCACAACCGAGGTCTGCGACTTGCGCTTGGCCTAGGTTTTTAGGTAGGTACGGCAGAAAAAACCGAGTGCCAATGTCTAGGTTCTCGCGACAAAAAACGCCGGCATGGTTGCGTAAGCTGAGTTTGGGTTGATCTAATTGGTAGGTACTTGGATAGGGTGAATGACTGGATGGTTTTTCTGTCGGTGTAACAAATAATAGACGCGCCTTTTTTTCAGCAAGGCTAGCTTGTACTGGACCAATATAACGCTCCAACAAGTCGCCTGCGGAGCGTGGCAAATGCTTCACCATGCCAGCAGCGACAATAACAGTGTTAGCATGGATCTGGCTTTGCAGGCGAATCAGTTGTTCTTCCAGTAAAGCTAATATTTTTGGCACACGAATCAGTACGCAATCATAAGGTCCGCTCAACGCTAGGTCGGACTGTAAAACAGTGACGGCTTGTGCATCAATTTGATTGTGAGCAAGGTTATTACGCAACGCTTGGTGAGCTAAAAATGAATCACCGCTGCTTTGGACACGCATATGGGTAGCTAAGCTGGCAGCGAGGGCACCAAAGTTGTCATTGAGGATCAGGCAGCGTGTGCTCTGAGGTAGGTTAAGGCTGCTGAGGTGTTGCAGTAGATATGCATCCGCAGCATCAAACGCTTGTAGTGGGCTGTTATGTTGCTCCGGATAACGTAATAAATCCAGCTGTGCAAAAGGTGTCGTTAATATAGGCATAAAGATCGTAGGTATTTGCTTGGCCGAGAATGGCGTATGAATAGGTCTTGATGAGTTAATGAGGTGCAGTATGAACGCAGCGCAAGAAAAATTCACCCGAGAAACCATTACAGAGATTCAAACTTGGACACCGAATCTTTTCGGTTTTCGTTGTACCCGTGATGCGGGCTTTCGTTTTACTGCGGGGCAATTTGCTCGTTTAGGTGTGCGTAAGCCCAACGGTATGATTGTATGGCGAGCTTACTCCATGGTGTCCAGTCCCTTTGATGACTTTTTAGAGTTCTTTTCCATTGTTGTGCCTGATGGTGAATTTACCAGTGAACTCAGCAAGTTGCAGGTGGGGGATGAGATTTTTATGGAGAAACAACCCAATGGCTTTTTAACTTTGGATCGTTTTGTGGATGGTAGTGATCTATGGATGTTGGCCACAGGCACAGGGTTGGCCCCGTTTTTATCAATCATGCAGGACTTTTCGGTGTGGGAACGTTTTGAGCGTATTGTCTTAGTCTATAGTGTGCGTGAGCAAGCAGAGCTGGCATATCGTGAGTTGATTGATGAGATCTTAAATCGTGAATATGTGATGGAATATGCACATAAGTTTACCTTTGTTCCCGTTGTAACCCGTGAGGTAGTGCCTGGTTGTTTAAATGAGCGTATTACGGATTTACTCGAAACAGGTCAGTTGGAGAAGCATGTGGGGCTGCCTATGGTTGCTGAACGCTCACGTGTGTTGTTGTGCGGTAATCCAGATATGGTTGAAGATTGTCGCATGTTGTTGCAGAAACGTGATATGCAACTCTCCCTCACTCGTAAACCGGGTGCTGTAGCAGTGGAAAATTACTGGTAATAGATCGGTCAGCTTGATAGGGCGTGTTTGTAGTGATGCGCGGCAATGCTGTTAACAGGCATGGAAGTGCTCGTGTCAAATCTATCTTGAGTCTATCTTGAGAAGGGGCACTTATCAGCAATTTTGAAGGAGGGGAAGGGGCGGGTGATTTCCCGCCCCTAAAAGTTTTTTCTGTTTTAGGCTGCTAGCTCTGCAGCAGGACCAAAGAACTCATAGTGAATATCACAATCAGCCACATGCCGTGCTTTCAGTAAATGCCAAACATGACTCAGCATAGGCGTAGGGCCGCAAAGATAAAACTCGCTCTGGCGTTCGCCAATCAGCTTATCGAATAACTCTTGATCAATGAAACCTTCGCTGTTGTGCACTTGTTGCTCGCGATCTGTTGCGTTAGGTTCGCTTAAGCGCAGGTGGGTTTTTAGATTTGTATATTTGTTTTGTAGTGTGGCTAATTCATCAGAAAATGCACGGACATTACCGTTAATGGCGCACTGAATAAAAATGATTTCGCGGTCAGGGTGTTGAGCTAAAGCGCTATGTAGCATTGATAGGATTGGGGTGATGCCAACGCCGCCAGCAATAAATACTAATGGACCTTCTGCGTGCAGTGGTGCTTGCAAAGTGAATTCACCGCAAGGTGGTGCCAGTTCAACCACATCGCCAACTTGCAGTTGGTGGTGTACGAAACTGGAGCATACACCGTCAGGTGTCGCAGGTGTTGTTGCAACTTCATGCTTAACACTGATGCGGTAATACTCGGACCCTGCAGGGTTCGATAGACTGTAGTTGCGCATCATTGGTGTGCCATCTTTTGGGGTGATGCGTAAGGTAATGTACTGTCCTGGTAAGTGCGGCTGTAACGCTTGACCGTCTTCGGCAGCCAAGTATAACGAGACAATATTATCGCTGGCTTGCTCACGCTGTTTGACTATAAAACGTTTAAAGCCATTCCAACCATGCTCAGCTTTTTGTTCGGTATAAATTTTTTGTTCACGAGCGATGAATAAATCGGCCAATTGATTATAGGCTGCAGCCCAAGCATCAATGACAGCTGGTGTTGCACTACCGCCCAGTACTTCCTTGATAGATGCGAGTAAGTTGGAGCCAACGATTGGGTAGTGGTGTGCTTGAATACCGAGGGAAGCGTGCTTTTGCGCGATGAGTTCTACCGCTCCAGCTAATACACTTGGATTTTCAATGTGTTTTGCATAAGCACAAATGGCTGCAGCTAAAGCACGTTGTTGGCCACCGGTATGTTGATGAGCGGGATTGAAAAAAGCGAGCACCTCAGGGTTTTCACGAAACATGCGCTGATAAAAGTGACGGGTGAGTGCTTCGCCACCTTCTTCAAGTACGGGAACAGTGGCTTTAATTGTAGACAATTGGTCTGCGGTGAGCATTAGGTTCTCCTAAAAGAGGTATTTTACATGCCGGATTTAAAGTGGCATATTAAATACCTCTTTTAAATAGGTCAAGCGATGCAGCTCTCAACGCATACCGATTATTCTTTACGTGTTTTAATTTATTTGGCTCTGCAGAAAGATAAAGAGCCGGTTACTGTGCAGACGCTAGCAGAACGTTATGCGGTGTCGGCTAATCACATTGCTAAAGTTGGTCAGACCTTGACGCAGCTTGGCTATGTCAATAGTCTGCGTGGACGCAGCGGAGGTTTAGTTTTGGCTATGCCTGCAGCGCAAATTAATGTCGGGCAAGTCGTGCGCGAAGTGGAGAACCTTAAACTGTTAGAATGTTTTGGTTCGCAGTCCAACTGTCAAATTGAGTCGGCTTGTCGATTAAAAAGTGTTTTGTATCGAGCGTTACAGGCGTTTTTAACGGTGCTTGATGAATATACTTTGGCAGATCTTGTTGTGCAGCCAGCAGCTTTACAGCAGCTTTTATCAAAATCGCGGAAAGCTTCGTACTTGTAGTGCGAGGATGGATAGCGAGGGTTGCGCAAGCAGCTCCTTAACAGACTACCAAAGCCTTTGCAGTATAAGCTGAGACAGGCATGTGCCCTTGCTAAACAGCATGGCTCGAAGCGTCAATTTCGTCTGGAACTATATTAATGAGTTGAGCTAGCGCTCGATTAAAGAGAGCGGCATGTTTTTCAGCGTACGATATGCATCCCTACATCAAAGGTACTGGTAAAGAGCGGGGGTTGCACAGCAAAGCCTTGCAGTGCATTGCTGGTGAGTATGTCACGCGTCGCAAGCGGCGCGGCTGAACTGGCGCAAATCAGGCAGTGTACGCCGTTCGCTGGGCTGGATTCCTGTTAATACAGGTGCAGCGTAATGGAAAAGTGGACAGGTCTACCATAATGGCCATTCCTTTAAGGTGTGAGAAGGAAATTGACGAGGCATACACTACCCAAATTTGTTCGAGTTGCGACAGTGTGTCCGATTCGAGGCTGAAAGGTATCGCAGGTCTTGGGGTAAGAGAATGGATGTGCAGTGGGTGCGGTGTTGCCTAAGATCGCGCTATCAAAGCGGCACAAAACATTCTCGCGGTCGGGCATGGCTGTCTAGCAGTAGGAATTCCTGTCTTTTAGGGTGGAGAGGATGTTAATTGCTTCTTTGGTTGTGGGGAGAGGCTGTGGTGTTGTGGCCACAGCCTGAGGTGTTTCTTTAGCTTTTGCTTTGCTGTTTAAGTAAATCGCGGATTTCGCTGAGCAAAACTTCTTCTTTGCTAGGCTCAGGTGTTGTTGGGGCTTCTTCAGCGGCTGCTTCTTCGCGCTTGAGGCGGTTAATACCTTTAATACCCATAAAGATTGCAAAGGCAATGATTACAAAATCAAGGATGGTTTGAATGAATGAGCCGTAAGCAATGACTACCGCAGGAATATCGCCTTCAGCTGCTTTAAGCGTGATAACCAAATCAGTGAAATCAACCCCGCCAATGAGCATGCCCAGTGCAGGAGTTATGATGTCGCCAACAAAAGAGCTTACGATTTTACCAAAAGCTGCGCCAATGATAATACCGACGGCCATATCAACGACGTTGCCTTTAACGGCAAATGCCTTGAATTCTTTAAGAATGCTCATGTTGTATATTCCGTATGAAGGGTTATTAGTATTGTTATGTGCGACAGGGTGTCGCACTAGACGTTAGTATACAGCTGATGCTTTTTAAAAATATCTTTTATTTGAATGAGGCTCACAGAGTTTTGCAGTACGCACTGGGGGACGTGCGTACTGAGGGTGCTGCTTGAGTTCAAGTGGGGGCTTACTTGGTGCGAGCGACAGCAAAGTCGGCCAGTTCAGCTAAAGCGTCGCGGTAGCCTGATGCGGGAATTTTACTTAAGCAAGCAATCGCACGTTGCGCATAGTCTTGGGCGAGATGAGCGGTGTAATCCAGAGCGCCTGAAGCTTCAACAGCTGCGCTGATTGGAGCCAAGTCTTCAAGTCCGCCTTTTTGAATGGCAACGCGTACAAGGGCTGCTTGTTCCTGTGTGCCATCGCGCATCGTGACAATCAAGGGGAGGGTTGGCTTGCCTTCAGCAAGATCATCACCGACATTTTTACCTAAAGTTTCCGCATCACCTCGATAATCGAGCAAGTCATCAACTAACTGGAAGGCAATGCCGAGATTGTCACCGTAGGTGCGTAATGCTTCTGCTTGTTCACTCGGAGCACCTGCTAAAACTGCTGCACTATGAGTTGATGCTTCAAACAGCATAGCTGTTTTGCCACGGATGACTTCCATGTAGGTTTCTTCGCTAGTACTGGCATCGCGGACTTTGGTCAGTTGGAGTACTTCACCTTCGGCAATGACCCGGGTGGCTTGAGAGATGATATCCATAACGGGCAAAGAGCCAAGACGCACCATCATTTCGAAAGAACGGGCATATAAAAAGTCACCAACGAGTACGCTCGGTGCGTTGCCCCATTTGGCGTTAGCTGTTGAGCGACCACGGCGTAGATCAGACTTGTCTACAACATCGTCATGCAGCAGTGTTGAGGTATGCAGAAACTCAATAATGGCAGCAAGTAGACGTAGATCGTCATCTTTTTTGCCTACAGCATTACCAGCAAGTAAGACCAGTAAGGGACGTAAGCGTTTGCCACCGGCAGAGATAATGTAATCACCGATTTTTTCTACCAAGGGAATCCGTGATGAAAGCTGTTGTTTAATAATGCTGTCGACTGCAGCAAAATCTTCAGCGACGATTTGGTAAAAAGACTGTGGTTGCATGTATCTGCCCGCTCTAATAAGGTTGTTCGGCATGCTATGAGGCGTATGCCTTTCTGTCAAGGTGAGGTCGCATAGTGTAAACCTATAGAGTGCTTGCGTCTCTATCATTCTATGCGTACAATTCGCACCCCTGAACATTTTATTGGGCAACTCCCTGCCTTACGCAATTGCAGTGCGCCTTAATCCAGCGTACAGCAGCCATGCCAACCAATACCAATTTTTATAAAGCGTTGGGTGAGCAGGAATAACGGAGAAATATAGATGTACGCAGTAATCGTAACTGGTGGTAAGCAGTACAAAGTCGCCGAAGGCGAATTTTTAAAGATTGAAAAACTGGACGTTCCGGTCGGCGAAGCCGTAACATTTGATCGCGTGCTATTAGTTGGCAACGGTGAAGATGTAAAAATCGGTGCGCCAGTTGTTGATGGTGCTAAAGTGACAGCTGAAGTGGTTGAGCAAGGCCGTCATGATAAAGTGACAATTATTAAATTCCGTCGCCGTAAGCACAGCATGAAGCGTCAGGGCCACCGTCAGTGGTTTACTGAAGTTAAAATCACCGGTATTCAGGCTTAATTGACTGAACCCTTAACTGATGGAGTGTTGATCTCATGGCAACGAAAAAAGCTGGCGGTAGTACTCGCAACGGTCGCGATTCGGAAGCGAAACGCTTAGGCGTTAAACTTTACGGCGGCCAAACTGTAAAAGCTGGAAACATCATCGTGCGTCAGCGCGGTACTGAATTCCACCCAGGTGCCGGTGTAGGCATGGGCAAAGACCACACCTTATTCGCTAAAGAAGAAGGCGTGTTGAAATTTGAAGTTAAAGGTCAGTTCGGACGTCGCTACGTTAGCGTCGTTTCTGCCTAAGTAACTTTATACAGAAAAGCCCTGTCATATTGACGGGGCTTTTTTGTTTGTGCAGGCAGTAAAGACGGATGAGCCGTGCTTGTTGTATCCTGCGTACATACTTTTATAAGTGATTTCTAAAAAACATTTGCTCGCGTAGGATAAATGATTGCGCGACGCATATAAGTTACCGGTTAAAGCGGTAATTTCTCCTTTGTGTTGCGTACACAGAATTATTTTCACGAGCTTACTGGTTTTAGAGATTCAATAAGCCTAAGGGCTCGCAAGAGGCACAAGAATGAAGTTCGTCGATGAAGTATCGATTGTTGTAAAAGCTGGCGATGGTGGCAATGGCTGCATGAGTTTTCGCCGTGAAAAATTTATTGAGTTTGGTGGTCCAAACGGTGGTGATGGAGGTGACGGCGGCTCGATTTATATGGAGGCGGATGTCAACCTGAACACCTTGATTGACTATCGATATACGCGTCGTTTTAATGCGCAGCGTGGGGAAAATGGTCGTGGTAATGACCAAACGGGAGCTGGTGGTGCAGATACCATTTTAAAAGTACCTGTAGGCACGACGATTATTGATGCGGATACCCAAGAAATCATTGGTGATTTGACTGAAGATGGGCGGCGTATTTTAGTGGCTAAAGGTGGTTGGCATGGTTTGGGGAATACCCGCTTTAAATCCAGTACCAATCGTGCACCGCGTCAAACCAGTGATGGTAAGCCTGGTGAGTTACGTAATTTGAAACTGGAAATGAAAGTGTTGGCGGATGTCGGCTTGCTTGGCCTGCCCAATGCGGGTAAAAGCAGCTTTATTCGTTCCGTATCTGCCGCCAAACCTAAGGTGGCGGATTATCCATTTACCACACTTGTACCGAACCTGGGTGTAGTCAGCATCGGGCGTTATAAGAGCTTTGTCATAGCTGATATTCCAGGGGTAATTGAAGGGGCTGCAGAAGGAGCAGGGTTAGGTATTCGTTTCTTGAAGCATTTAACCCGTACCCGCTTGTTATTGCATATTGTTGACTTAGCACCCCTTGATTACAGCGATCCAGCGCAAAGTGCACAGGTTATCGTTGATGAGATTGAGCAGTTTAGCCCTTCACTGGCTGAGCGTGATCGTTGGTTGGTGTTAAATAAAGTGGATCAACTGCTTGATGATGAGAGAGAAGAGCGTAAGCAGGCAGTCATTGATCAGCTAGGTTGGACTGGCCCTGTCTTTATGATCTCGGCCTTGGATGGTGAGGGAACTAAAGAATTGGCACAGGCCATGATGCGTTATTTAGAGGAGCGTGATCAGCGTATCAGTGAAGATGCGGAGTATGCGGAATACTTGTCGGACTTGGATCAGCGCATTGAAGATGAAGGTCGCGCACGTTTACAAGCGTTGGACGATCAGCGTGCATTGCGCCGAGCAGGAGTGCAGTCGGTGGATGATGTGGAAGAAGATTTTGATGACGACGATGATGAAGGTGGTGCAGAGATCATTTACGTTCGTTAATCATGTGCTGATGGGTGGGCTTAAGTAGCTGTAAGCAGCTGCTAAGTATAAATATTCAACAGGATTGTGAGTTATGCGCAACAAAGTAACAGGCGCTCAGCGCTGGGTAGTGAAAATTGGCAGTGCACTATTAACCGCTGATGGTGACGGCTTAGACCGTGATGCTATGGCGGTTTGGGTGCGACAAATGGTGGCCTTGCGCCAACAAGGTATCGATCTGGTATTGGTATCTTCTGGTGCTGTGGCGGCAGGTATGAGCCGTTTGGGCTGGATAGAGCGACCCAGTGCAATTCATGAGTTGCAAGCGGCGGCAGCAGTTGGGCAAATGAGCTTGGTTAAAGCTTGGGAAACCAGCTTTGCTGAACATGATGAGCGCACTGCACAGATTTTGCTAACCCATGATGACTTGTCTGATCGTAAGCGTTATTTAAATGCTCGCAGTACCTTACGCACTTTGTTGGAGTTAGGTGTCATTCCCGTCATTAATGAAAATGACACCGTGGCTACCGATGAAATCCGTTTTGGTGATAATGACACTTTAGCGGCGTTGGTAGCTAACTTAGTTGAAGCGGACTTGTTAGTGATTTTGACTGACCGTGATGGAATGTACGATGCAGATCCACGTCATAATCCTGATGCTCAGGTGATCTATGAGGCACGTGCTGATGATCCTAGTTTGGATGCAGTAGCCGGTGGTAGTGCTGGTGCTTTAGGCCGTGGAGGTATGCAGACCAAATTGCGTGCTGCACGTTTAGCTGCACGTTCCGGCGCTTATACTGTGATTGTCGGTGGGCGTCTTGAGCGAGTTATTGATCGTTTGCATGCTGGCGAACGTTTAGGCACTTTGCTCACCACTGAACAGTGCCGCGATGCTGCGCGTAAGCAATGGTTGGCTGGGCATTTGCAAACCCGCGGGACTTTAACTTTAGATGCCGGTGCAGTTAAAGCGTTGACCGAGGATCATAAAAGTTTATTGCCTGTGGGGGTTACCGCAGTGGAAGGGCATTTCTTGCGGGGTGAGATGGTGGTGTGTGTTGATGAAAATGGTCATGAAGTTGCACGTGGCTTAAGTAATTACAGTGCCGCAGAATCTGCTTCAATCATGGGGCGTTGTTCGACTCACATTATTGCAACCTTAGGTTATATGGCTGAAGCAGAATTGATTCACCGTGATAACCTGGTTGTTTTATAACCGTTACTGACATTGAGTAGGGCTTGTTGCTGCTCGTCATATAAAAAAGGGCACATTGATTATCAAAATCGCGTAAGACCTCGTATTTTTAGCGCGCACCCTCATCCGTAAGGGTGCTGCGAAGTCACTGACCGAGTGTCCAAAGATTTGTTATAGGATAACGACGATCATTACCAAAACTACGTTTGCTGATGCGGGGGCCCAGTGCTGCTTGGCGACGCTTGTATTCGTTGACATCGACTAAGCGTAAAACACGCATTACCGTTTCTTGGTCAAAGCCACGCTGGATAATGGCTTGGGCGGATAAATCTTCCTCGACATAGAGGCGCAGTAGCTCATCTAAAATATCGTAGGGTGGCAAACTGTCTTCATCTTTCTGATCGGGCGCGAGCTCCGCAGATGGTGGACGGCTGATGACGCGCTCAGGAATAACACGACCTAAAGTATTGCGGTAGCGTGCTAAGCGATACACCATACTTTTTGATACATCTTTGAGTGGGGCAAAGCCACCGGCCATATCGCCATAGAGCGTGGAATAGCCTACGGCTGTTTCACTTTTGTTACTGGTTGGTAGAACCAAGTAACCATTTTTGTTCGACAGAGCCATAAGGATGTTGCCGCGGCAGCGGGCCTGAAGATTTTGTTCTGTAGTGTCGTGGCTAGAGACGGGCATATTGGCAAAAAGCGGATTTAAGCTGTGGACAAAGGCTTCAACCATAGGTGCGATGTCAATGGTTTTGTAGTCGACCCCCATCGTCCGAGCTTGCTCAGCCGCATCGTCCTTACTGATTTGCGCGGTATAGTGATAAGGCATCATGACTGCTTGTACCTTATCAGGGCCTAAAGCGTCTGCAGCAATGGCTAAGACCAGAGCTGAGTCGATACCACCAGATAAACCGAGCAAGACACCTTTAAAACCATTGTGTTCGGTGTAATTCTTTAAGCTCATCATTAAAGCTTGATAGATACGGGCTTCATCACTGAGCAGGGGGGTTATGATGGAACGCTCGATGTAACAATCGGAGCGAGTAAATTGTAACTCTAGAGGGCATAGCTGTTCGGCAAAGGCTGGAGCGCGTTGACGCAAGTTGCCTTGGGCATCCATTGCACAGCTGCCGCCATCAAAGATGAGGTCATCTTGTGCACCGACTTGACTGGTGTAGAGGATTGGTATTTTAGCTAAGCGGGCATTTTCACTGAGCATTTGCTCTCGCTCCGCTTGTTTGTTGCGATGGAAGGTGGAGGCATTTAAGCTGACGATCATCTTGGCATCTGCGGTGCTGGCTTGTTCAATAAATGCTGTTTGCCAAACGTCTTTGCCAATACCTACCGCTATTTTTATATTGTTGATCTCGATGCACAGTGGTTCCGTACCTGGAGTGAAATAACGTTGAGCAAAGGAGGTCGGGTCAGTGGGGAAAAACTGTTTTTTATAAACCCCTTGAATTTTTCCTTGGTGGAAATGAGCGCAGCAGTTGTAACGATGGTCATTGTCAGTCCAAGGATAACCTACGAGTACATGAAGTTTGTGTGGTAGCGCGGTACACAGGCGATCTAAGGCATTTTCAATACGTAATTGCATGCTGTCACGTAACAGTAAGTCTTGAGCGTTATAGCCACATAAAGACAGCTCAGGAAAAACAATCAGATCAGCTTCATGCTCATGTGCAGCTTCCACGCTTGCGTCTAGGATACGTTCTACGTTGCCGTTAATATCTCCAACACGCATATTTAATTGTGCTAATACAGTGCGCAATACAGTTGCCATGCTCAATCCTCGGAATTAGTCAGATCATCAGTTTAGCAAAGCTCAGCGCTGGGTGTGTGATGACAGTGATGGGCGCTTGACGATGCTGCTGTATTGTATTTTTGCATTTTTGACTTGGCTTGGGGGATTCTTTACTTGAAAGGCTGTTCAAGCCCCTATTTAAAATAATACACTGAGCCACTTTGAGGCGTAGCCTGCCTAATGGGCGCTGAATTTTATTACTGTTGAAAAATAAGAGAGAGAGAAATGCAGTTACAAGATAAAGTGATTATTGTGACGGGGGGTGGTCAGGGTTTAGGTCGCGCCATGGCTGAATACTTGGCAGGTAAAGGTGCTAAGTTAGCATTGGTGGATTTAGATCAAGCGAAGTTGGATGAGACGGTAGCTGCTTGTGAGGGTGCTGGTTCACAAGCCCGTGCTTATATTTGCAACGTAGCTAATGAAGAGCAGGTCATCCATATGGTTGCGCAGGTAGCGAGTGATTTTGGTGCTATCCATGGTTTGGTGAACAATGCGGGTATTTTACGTGATGGTTTAACCATTCGTGTGCGTGATGGCGAAATGAGCAAAATGAGCTTGGCCAATTGGCAATCAGTGATTGATGTGAATTTGACAGGGGTGTTTTTGTGCACTCGTGAAGTGGCTGCAAAAATGATTGAGCTGAAAAACGAAGGTGCGATCATTAATATTTCGTCAATCTCTCGTGCGGGTAATATGGGGCAGGCCAACTATTCAGCAGCTAAAGCAGGTGTTGCTGCTGATACTGTAGTGTGGGCGAAAGAGTTGGCGCGTTATGGTATTCGTGTTGCCGGTGTTGCGCCCGGCTTTATTGAGACTGAGATGACGTTAGGTATGAAGCCTGAAGCTTTGGAGAAAATGACTGCAGGAATCCCTTTGCGTCGTATGGGTAAACCAGAAGAAATTGCTCACTCGGTAGCTTATATTTTTGAAAATGATTACTACACAGGCCGCATCTTAGAGCTGGATGGTGGTCTACGCATTTGACATCCTCCCTGTCCTAAAGGACGGGGATTCCTGCGGCTAGATGGCCATGCCTGACCGCAGGATGGTAGAGCTGTCCATTTTTTTCATTGCATTGCACCTGTATTGACAGATATCCAACCCGACTTAATTGGCGCACACTGCCTGATTTGCGCCAATTAAGTCGGGCTGTTTTTTAAACTGCTTGCGGCGCGTGACATACATGTATGGGTAGTAGTACTACCAGCCGACGCCGACTCCGATGGTGTAGCGACGATCATTTACATCACCGTACTTGCTAGATACTTTATTCAGTTCAGCTTTTAAGGTTAGAGCTGCCCAACTGTTCACTTTAAAGCGCAAGCCCGCTTCACCATCCATAATGTAATTAATGTCACCTATGAAAGGTGCACCAAACTCCCCCTTACTGTATAGCTCAAAGACTTTGCCGCTGAAATAGCGATTATAATTCCACGATAGAATCCCAGAGTTAAAGCTTTGCTGCTCACCAGAGTTAAATTTGAATTTGTTATGGTTCACTAAGCTTGAGAGTGCGAGCGCACCCAATTCGTTATCCCAAAACTGAAAGCCAGGGCCAGTACCGTACACATACTGGCGGCGCAGTTCTTCAATGTGATCATTGAGGTATTTCGCTTTGTTTTTCCAGAACCAACGTTCAGTAATAAAGCGATCGAGGGCGTAGCTCGCCTCAAAGCTTTCAGTTTTCTTTGCACCATTTTTAGTTTCGTAATCGTATTCAGTATCGAGGTCATGACGCCATAGCCCGTGACGCAGTTCGGAGCTGACATTTAAATTGTAATCATCGGAGCTGCTTTCTTTGCGTTTGTAGTCTGCAGATAAGTTGATATTGCCTTTCCAACGAAGGTCTTCAATGATTGGGCGTGGTGCCATAAGTTGTTTGATGTCAGTGAGTACGAGGGTTTTTGGTTCGCCACCATTGACCAAGGTAACACTGCCTTCAGGAGCGGGGCGTAAGGCTTTGCTTTTTTCCGTATTAAAGGTGTCTAGCTGTACCAACAGTTGTTGTTCAGATTTTAAAGTAGCAACTTTTTCAATATTGAGTGTGATAGTGCCAGCATAGTCTGTTTCTAGTAACAGTGTACCACCGCTGAGCAATACAATACGTCCTGACAAGCGGTCACCATTTTTTAGCCAAACTGTATCTGCATAAGAACAATGAGAGAAAAGTAGACTTAGAACAAAAATGCTAGCAGCGAAAACACGCATTATTAAAACTCAGAAGAAAGTGAAATATGTTGTACAGTACAGTTTTAGCGACTGCAGCATAGACATAGAGCGGAGAATAGGGTTCCAACATGGAAGCAGAAAAGAAACAACAGTTACGGAGCATTCTGTATCTGTTGTTGTCCAAGATTCCTCAAGGGCATTTAGTCACTTATGGGCAGTTGGCGAAATTGGCTGGGTATCCAAGTTTAGCACGCTGGATCGGACGTGAGTTGAGTCGATTGCCTGAGGATACGAAACTGCCCTGGCATCGTGTTGTAGCGGCTGGTGGACGTATCAGTTTGCCGGCCAATACCTTTGCCGGTGAGAAGCAGCGCCAACGCTTACGCACAGAAGGCATCTGCGTTGAGCATGGTCGTGTTAAGTTATCTCATTATCAATGGCAGCCTGATTATGCCTGTGACAAGAGTGCGTTATTTACCCATGAAAACTGAATATTATGGCCAATAATAGTTGGCATACAGCCCTTAAGACCTACTCGAACCCTGCTGTTTTAGCCTTACTACTATTGGGTTTTGCTGCGGGCCTACCTTATATGCTGGTTTTTTCCACTTTGTCAGTTTGGTTGCGAGAAGCGGGGGTTGCGCGTGAGACCATTGGTTATGCAAGCTTAATTGGCTTGGCTTATGCATTCAAATGGGTATGGTCGCCTTTATTAGATCAGTGGCGATTACCAGTTCTGGGTCGTTTGGGGCGACGTCGTTCTTGGCTAGTGTTCTCGCAGCTTTTAGTGGCTACTGGCTTGGCTGGGATGGCGCTCAGTAATCCGCAAAGTCACCTGGCTGTCCTTATCGCTCTGGCCGTGTTAGTTGCTTTTGCTTCGGCAACCCAAGATATTGCGGTGGATGCTTATCGTTTAGAGATCTTAGATAACAGTCGGCAGGCAGCTTTAGCGGCCAGTTATATGGCCGGCTACCGTGTCGCTGCGTTATTAGCCACGGCTGGAGCATTGTATTTTGCTGAGTGGTTTGGCTCCACAGGATTGCAGTATCGACATTCGGCCTGGGCCAGTACCTACTTATTATTTGCCTTACTAATGTTACCCGGCTTGCTCACTACTTTATGGATGAAAGAACCCACGGTTGTGTTGCCTGCGGAGGATGAAGTTAATCGTTACAAACTCAGTCATCAGCTGATTTCTGTGGTTGTTCTAATGGTGTTATTGGTCTCCGTGCCTGCGATGATGACTCAATTTTACCAGTCTGATTTTCATTTATTTGCAGCAGGCCACACGGGCTTGAGTGACTTGTTTTATAGCGACCGTGCGTTTTTACGCGGTCTGCTTTATACGTTATTAACTTTATTTTGTTTGTCTTCTTTAGGGCGTAAAGGTCTAGCGCCAGTCTTAACTCCGGTGAGTGACTTTGTCGTTCGCTACCGTTGGCAGGCGCTTTTGCTTTTAGGTTTGGTTGCCACTTATCGCATGTCAGACACAGTGATGGGGGTGATGGCTAATGTGTTTTATATTGACCAAGGCTTTAGTAAAGATCAGATTGCTGGCATCAGTAAAGTCTTTGGTTTAATTATGACGTTACTTGGTGCTGGGATTGGTGGTGTACTGATTGTACGCTTTGGCATCATGCCGATTTTATTGCTCGGCGGGGTTTTCTCTGCCGGAACGAATCTGATGTTTGTGCTGTTGGCTAGCATGGGTGCAGATTTGAATATGCTGATTGTCACTATTTCGTGCGATAACTTTAGCGCAGGGATGGCAACTGCAGCCTTCGTCGCTTATCTATCGAGCCTGACAAATTTACGTTTTTCAGCCACACAGTATGCGTTGCTTAGCTCGATTATGCTGTTATTGCCACGCTTAATTGGTGGTTATTCAGGAGTCATGGTCGATAAGTATGGTTATGAACAATTCTTTTTCATTACAGCGCTGCTCGGTTTGCCAACAATTATTTTGATTATTTGGCAGTGGCGTGTGGATCGACGTAAAACAGCGGCTGCGCTTGAAGAGTAAGGGAAGTAAGAGGAGTAAGAGCAGGTTTGAGGTATTTTGTTACATGATCTTTGTTGAATGCCCCTTGTGTTTTACCTTGCAGGGACGCATTAATTAAATATATCGATGGTTAAGGTGTACCGATGCGAAATTTTTTCTTATTGTTTTTAGTGTTCCCGCTCATAGAATTGTTTGTTTTGATTCGGGTGGGGGCCAGTATTGGAGCTTCGGCAACTTTGCTCCTAGTGCTGGCCGGCGGTGTTTTGGGTGTGTTGTGCATGCGCTTAGCCGGTTTAACGACGGCGCTTAAAGTGCGTGAGCGTATGGCGCAAGGTGAAGTACCTAATAAGGATATGCTCAACGGTTTATTATTGGCTGTAGGTGGTGGGCTGATATTTTTACCAGGGTTTATCAGTGATGTAATCGGTTTGCTTTGTTTATTGCCCTTTGTTCGTCAGTGGCTTATCCAACGGGTTGCCCAATATATGGAGCATAGTGCTGCGCGATCACGTGAATATTATGCTCGTAGCACCACTTATACTAAGCATCATGGCTACTCAGAAACCCGTGAAACGCATGTCATTGAAGGCGAGTATGAGCGTAAAGATCAATGATATCTGAGCGGATTAAGCCAGCAGTCATCCCTACAGTGCAGTGACCATGCTCGGTTGTGAGTATGGTCACTGTATTCATTTCGTAGTTGTACCTGGCTGCGCACTGGTTTGATAAATATTTCTGTGTTTGTAAAAAATATAGGGTGTAGGCCTTGAAATATTTTTGAGCGTCCCCATATAGCTAGTAACTAAGAAATTCTGCATCAGCAGATTATTATGTGTGCTGTATTTCTTGCACAGCATCTACCGGCTTGCCGGACTTTATTAATATGCCGATGAATGACATCGGTTGATGTAACTAACCCTTTGGGAGAGATCGACAATGAAGCTTCGTCCTCTGCATGACCGTGTGGTAATTCGCCGTAGCGAAGAAGAAACAAAAACTGCTGGTGGCATTGTGCTGCCAGGTTCAGCGGCTGAAAAACCAAACCAAGGTGAGATTCTTGCCGTAGGTACTGGCCGTGTCTTAGACAATGGTGAAGTGCGTGAGCTTGCTGTAAAGGTAGGCGATAAGGTGGTATTTGGTCCTTACTCAGGTAGCAACGCTATTAAAGTTGATGGCGAAGAGTTACTGGTAATGAGCGAAAGTGAAATACTCGCGGTTGTTGAAGCTTAATTTATCCCTTGCGTTAAATGACACAAAATTGAGGAAAAGATTACATGGCTGCTAAAGAAGTAAAGTTCGGCGATTCAGGCCGTAAAAAAATGCTAGCTGGCGTCAACGTATTGGCTGACGCAGTTAAGGCGACTTTAGGTCCAAAAGGTCGTCACGTTGTTCTAGAAAGAAGTTATGGCGCGCCTTCCATCACTAAAGATGGTGTTTCAGTTGCTAAAGAAATTGAACTGGAAGATCGTTTTGAAAATATGGGTGCGCAGCTGGTTAAAGACGTTGCATCTAAAGCAAATGACGAAGCTGGTGATGGTACTACTACTGCTACAGTACTGGCTCAGTCGATCGTGAATGAAGGCTTGAAAGCAGTTGCTGCGGGCATGAACCCAATGGACCTCAAGCGTGGTATCGATAAAGCAACAACTGCAATTGTTGAGCAAATCAAGCAATTGGCGAAGCCATGCTCAGACAGCAAAGCTATTGCTCAGGTGGGTACAATTTCAGCAAATGCTGACGCTTCAATCGGCGAAATCATTGCAAAAGCAATGGATAAAGTTGGTAAAGAAGGCGTGATCACTGTTGAAGAAGGTTCAGGTCTAGAGAACGAACTGTCTGTTGTTGAAGGTATGCAGTTTGACCGCGGTTACCTCTCACCTTACTTCATCAATCAACCAGACACTATGGTTGCTGAGTTAGAAAATCCATTGTTGCTGTTAGTGGACAAGAAGATTTCTAACATCCGTGAGTTATTGCCTGTACTGGAAGCGGTTGCTAAAGCAGGCCGTCCGTTGTTGATCATTGCGGAAGATGTTGAAGGTGAAGCTTTAGCAACATTGGTGGTGAATAACATGCGCGGCATCGTTAAGGTTGCTGCTGTTAAAGCACCAGGCTTTGGTGATCGTCGTAAAGCAATGCTGCAGGATATTGCTATCCTGACCGGCGGTACTGTTATTTCTGAGGAAGTTGGTCTAAGTCTTGACACTACAACTTTGGATCACTTAGGTGATGCGAAACGCGTTGTTTTAAGCAAAGACAATACTACGATCATCGACGGTGCAGGTCAGCAGGCTGATATCGAAGCACGTGTGCTACAGATCCGTAAGCAGATCGAAGAAACAACTTCAGATTACGACAAAGAGAAACTGCAAGAGCGCCTAGCTAAATTAGCCGGCGGTGTTGCTGTGATCAAAGTAGGTGCGGCTACTGAAGTTGAAATGAAAGAGAAAAAAGCACGTGTTGAAGATGCTCTGCATGCAACACGAGCTGCAGTTGAAGAAGGTGTAGTGCCTGGTGGTGGTGTAGCATTAGTGCGTGCACTGCTTGCTATCAGCGAACTGAAGGGTGATAACGAAGATCAGAACGTTGGTATTTCTTTGCTGCGTCGCGCAGTTGAAGCACCATTGCGTCAGATCGTTGCTAACGCTGGTGAAGAGCCAAGCGTGGTCGTTGATAAAGTGAAGCAGGGTGAAGGTAACTTTGGTTACAACGCAGCTTCAGGTGAGTACGGTGATATGATTGAAATGGGTATTTTGGACCCAGCAAAAGTGACCCGTTCAGCTCTGCAAGCAGCCGCTTCGATTGCTGGCCTGATGGTAACAACCGAAGCCATGATCGCTGAAATCAAAGATAACAGCGCTGCTCCTGCAATGCCTGACATGGGCGGCATGGGTGGAATGGGCGGAATGATGTGATGCGACGAGAGTCGCGCAGGTAGCTAGCCTGGCTGGGTTACACCACTCGAGTGGCCTCTGATAAGAGGTCACTTATCCAGCAGAAAATAGCAAATTAAAAAACCGATATTCGGGTTTAATCCATGCCCGAATATCGGTCTCCTAATTGGAGTCTAATATTTAGGTATGGGTGAAAGCCTGTATCACCGCGCAAGCGAATGAGTTATATGATAAGCGTATAGGGCTAGTTAAGCTAGTCAATAATCCGTTGCTCATGTAACCCTACAGTACACGTTGAAGCAGCTCTTTTAATAAGGGTTGTCATGTAACGCGAATACTCGTGTCTATTAATCGGCTATAGCACCTGCCGGTGTGAAGCTGTGTCTGATGATTGTTCTACGCCAATACAAAGCAAAAGTAACTTGCTCGGTATAGGTGATAGAACCTGTTGTACAACCAACAGTAGCCTAGGGATAGTGCGTCGCTGGTAACGGCGAGGTTCGAAGCTTCCTAACAATGTACTCCCTGAAAAGGTCTAACTTTGCCGCGAGGTGATTTTAGGGAACCTGCTAATAGCATGCAGGTGAGAGGCTAGGCTGTGTCATAGGGTTAACATATGTGAACTGCTGTAAGCACCGTCAGCCGCAACGAGCGCAAGCTATTGACGCGCTCTGACCAAAAGGTACAAGGCTGGTTACTCTTTTTACATCTGGGGATACGTTGTCATCAAGCCTTCGGTGTATAAGCAGAACCTAAGTGATACATGTCATCGACATGGAACTCGGTAATCCCGTATTTCTGCCCAAGGGCAGGCGAAGAGCAATCGACGCTGTTGGGAATGCGGGCTTGGGAGGTCGGAAAAAGCGAATGCCACTTTGTAATGAAGTGGATAGGGGGTTAAATGTTCCTCCACTGGAAACAGTGCCCACTTTCGACTGGTCTTTAATCGTGTGAAGGCGTGTAAAGCGCTTTACTAAAAAGTGACATTAATACAAGTGGTAACGAACTGGGTTCGCCTAGACCGTCACCGCGCCCTTGCGGGAGCAGATACTTCCCGCAAGGGGTTAATGTATCTGTTTCTTCAAGGTGTATTGATTACACTTGGAGAGCAGCAAGATGAGTACAGTATTTACTGTACCTGCGTTCTCCCACCCGCCTCAAGGTTGGCATTCCATTGATTGGATAATGATCAACAGGCAGGTGAGAGGGCTACAGGTTCGAATCGCGAAGGCAACAAAGGAGCAGCGCTGGCGCAAGGTGAAAACGTTGCAAAGGCTGCTGACCCGCTCGTTTGCCGCCAAAGCTTTGGCGGTCAGGCGAGTCACCGAAAATCGTGGCAGGCAAACGCCTGGCATTGACGGGGAGTTATGGAGTACACCTTTAGCAAAATGGAAGGCAATTGGCAGATTGCAACGGACGGGCTACCGTCCAAAGCCGTTAAGACGTGTTTATATACCTAAAGCGAATGGCTCACGCCGACCGCTGGGTATACCGACTATGCTGGATCGAGCCATGCAGGCGTTATACCTGCTAGCACTTGAACCCGTATCGGAAACTCGGGCCGACCGTAACAGCTATGGTTTTCGACCACACCGTTCGACAGCGGACGCAATTGAGCAATGCTTTGTCAATCTCAGTCGCAAAAGTTCTGCACAGTGGACGATGGAAGGAGACATTAAAGGGTGCTTCGATAACATCAGTCACGACTGGTTACTGGCCAACATTCCGTTGGATAAACAAGTGCTCAGAAAGTGGCTGAAAGCGGGCTATATGGAGTCCAACAGGTTGTTTGCCACAGAGGCAGGTACACCGCAAGGCGGCATTATCTCGCCTGTGTTGGCAAACATGGCCTTAGATGGGTTGGAAGACGTGTTGCAGAGCCATTTTGGGCGCAAAAACACAAAAGCCGCCTATAAAACTAAGGTTAACTATGTGCGATATGCGGATGATTTTATCATCACTGGTATCTCGAAAGAGTTGTTAGAAGACAAGGTCAAACCCATTGTTGAAGCCTTTATGGCGGAGCGTGGGCTAGAACTGTCACCAGAGAAAACGCTGATCACACACATAACTGAAGGGTTTGATTTTCTTGGGCAGAATTTACGCAAATACAACGGCAAAATGCTGATTAAGCCAAGCCGTAAAAGTTTGCGAGCTCATTTGCAGAAAATTAAATCAATAGTCAGGTCGAACCGTACTGCCGAGCAAGGCAATTTGATTGCTCAGCTTAACCCTGTGATTCGGGGTTGGGCGAACTATCATCGCCATGTGGTGGCTAAGGAAACATTTGGCTATGTGGACTACAGAGTCTGGAAACTACTCTGGCGCTGGAGTTGCCGTAGGCACAAAAACCGCTACAAACGCTGGGTGAGAAGCAAGTATTTTCACACAGTGGGCGGGGAGCGCTGGGTATTCCAGAGTGTGGATGTGTTTGGCAAGCCGAAACGCTTGTTCAAAAGCAAAAGCACTCCGATAAAACGGCATATCAAGATTAAAGCAGAAGCGAATCCATACGATCGTAACTTTGAGTTGTACTTCGAACAGCGGCTGATAAAGAGCTGGAAGGAGAAACAGTTACACCGCGGTAAATTGCGGATGATCTGGACGCGCCAAAAGCATAGGTGTCTGATCTGTAAGCAACTGTTCAAGGACCATAATGATTGGGATATCCATCATGTGGTGCGTAGGACAGATGGCGGAGGAGACGAGATCGACAACTTGGTCATGCTGCACGTCAATTGTCATAGGCAGTTGCATTCACTACAAGGTGATATGTAGCTGGTCTTCTGTATCGCAGTTGACTTATAAAGGCTTGAGCCGTATGCGGGGAAACTCGCACGTACGGTTCTTAGGGGGCGGCGGTGCAGTAATGCACTGCTGCTACCCGACATGCGACGAGAGTCGCGCAGGTAGCTAGCCTGGCTGGGTTACACCACTCGAGTGGCCTCTGTTAAGAGGTCACTTATCCAGCAGAAAATAGCAAATTAAAAAACCGATATTCGGGTTTAATTCATGCCCGAATATCGGTCTCCTAATTGGAGTCTAATATCTTAGGTATGGGTGAAAGCCTGTATCCCCGCGTAAGCAAATGAGTTATCTTCTAAAGTACAGAGCTTGTCGCGCATTTTGGTTAAAAAGAATAATCAGAGAGTTGGCGTGCGATAAGCATGCGTTGAATTTCACTGGTGCCTTCATAAATTTGCGTAATGCGCGCATCACGGTAATGACGTTCAACAGCATAGTCTTCTAAGTAGCCATAACCACCATGTATTTGGATAGCCATGGAGCAAACTTTTTCCGCCATTTCAGAAGCAAAGAGTTTAGCTTGTGAAGCTTCGGATAAGCAGGGTAGACCAGCGGTACGCAAACGTGCTGCGTAAAGAATCATGTGGCGTGCAGCATTAATTTGCGTATGCATATCGGCTAGCATATTGGCGATGCTTTGGTGTTCGCTAATGGCCTTGCCAAACTGAATGCGTTCACGGGAATAGGTGAGGGCGGCTTCAAATGCTGCTCGTGCAATACCTAAAGCTTGGGCAGCAATACCTAGGCGGCCACCTTCTAAACCGGATAATGCTAAAGCTAAACCTTTTCCACGTGGGCCAAGCATATTTTCTTTAGGAATACGACAATTAATTAAGCTTACCGCACAGGTGTCCGAGGCACGTAAGCCCATTTTCTGCTCCATACGCTCTACCTCAAAGCCGGGTGTGTCGGTTGGCACTAAAAAGGCTGATAAGCCTTTTTTACCCAGCTCAGGGTCAGTCACGGCAAAAACAATGGCTAGGCCTGCGCGTTTAGCATTACTGATAAATTGTTTGCTGCCATTGAGTACCCAGTGATCTCCGTCTTCAACTGCACGGGTACGTAAGTTATTCGCTTCGGATCCTGCTTGTGGTTCGGTTAAGCAGAAGCAAGCTAGAGTTTGGCCTGAGGCCAGTTCTGGTACCCATCTTTGTTTTTGTTCTTCAGTTCCCCAGTTGACGATAGGTGCACAACCAACGGAGTTATGGATACTCATCACAGCTCCCGTCGCGGCGCAGCCAACAGATATTTCTTCTAAGGCTAGAGCGTAGCATGTGTAGTCAATATAGGAACCGCCGAGCTCTTCTGGCACCACCATGCCTAAAAAACCTAGTTCGCCCATTTGTTTGAGCATGTTTTCATCGAGCCAGCCGGCTTTTTCCCATTTTTCAGCGTTTGGAGCCAGTTCAGTCTTAGAAAAGTCCCGTGCCATATCACGGATCATGCGTTGTTCTTCTGTAAGTTCAATGTCATTCATGTTTAAAGTCCTTCTAATACACAGGTTAGTTTATATGGCTTGGGCTTGAAATCCGGCGAATAAATCTTTGATCTGATTGGGAGCAAGAGCGTCTAGCGTAGCTGGCTGCCATTGTGGCTTTTTATCTTTATCAATGATCAATGCACGCACGCCTTCCATAAAATCACCTTTTTTAAACCATTGCTGTCCTAAATGGAGTTCCAGCTGAAAGCAGTTGGCCAAGGATAGATTCTTACCGCGGCGCAACATTTCTAAAGTGGTGGCCATAGCGATAGGAGAGCGAGTAGCTAAGGTGTTGATGAGCTCTTCACACCAAGGTTTGACTGTGCTGTCGGTTTCGCTTTTAAGTGAAGTAATGATTTCAGTCACTGAGTTATGAGCGAAATGCTGTGCAATGGCTGTGCGGACGCTAGTGAGTTGAGCGCCTGAGGCATGCTTACACGCTAAGGTATTGAGCAGACTGCGTATGGATTCTTGGGAAGAGTGTCCCCACTGCATGGTGTTGAGACAGCGATCCAGCTCAGGAATTTGTTCAGCATGCAAAAACCAATCGGCAAGGCCAAGCTGTAAAGCGTCAGCAGCTCCAACAGGGTTACCACTGACACCCATATAAGTACCAGTTTCTCCTGGCAAACGTGATAAAAAGTAACTGCCGCCGACGTCAGGGAAGAAGCCAATGCTCACTTCAGGCATGCCAAGGCGTGCTTTCTCTGTGATGATACGGAAACTTGCGCCTTGCGTGAGCCCCATGCCACCGCCTAAAACCAAGCCGTTAATTAAAGCAATAACTGGTTTTGGGTAGTTATGAATCAAAAGGTCTAGTGCATACTCTTCAGTAAAAAAAGTTTCATTGAGCTGTGGATTTTGCTGTGCATTATTGTAAAGCTCACGGATATCACCGCCAGCACAAAAAGCTTTATCGCCATTGGCGCGTAGGACTACGGCAACAACACCTTCATCGGCAGCCCAAACATCCAGTTGTTGGCGGATTGTACGAACCATCTCAAGATTGATGGCATTAAATGCAGCAACGCGATTGAGTGTTAGATGGCCGACACGGTTGCGGATCTCGGTTAGGATGAGTGCTTGATTCTCGGACATAACTGTCACTCCTTTAGATACAGTTTAATGATGGCGGAAAAATCTAAAGTGCCGTTACCTTGTAAACTGAACGCCTGATATAGTTGTTGTGCAGCTGCTCCTAGCATCACAGGTTGCTTGGCTAAACCTGCTGCTTCGGTAGCAAGCCCTAAATCTTTAAGCATTAGATCTGTACCAAATCCTCCACTGTAGCCGCGGTTAGCGGGGGCATGCTCTAAGACTTCTGGGTAAGGATTGTTAATTTCTGAGCTCCAGCAGCGACCGCTGGACGTATTAATAATACTGGCCAGGACTTTAGCGTCCATACCTAGGGATACACCTAAAGCCATGGCTTCAGCAACTCCAATCATAGAAATACCCAGTAACATATTATTGGCTACCTTAGCCACTTGGCCGTTACCGTTATCGCCGCAGTGAGTGATGTTTTTGCCCATAGCTTCTAAAACAGGTTGTGCTTGGGCTAAATCTTCTGGCGAACCGCCCACCATAAAGGTGAGGGTACCTGCTTGCGCGCCACTGGTCCCCCCAGAAACAGGTGCATCTAGCATGCGGTGTCCCGCCTCTTGAGCAGCTTGGGCCACCTCACGGGCACTGTGCGGATCAATTGTGGAGCAATCAATGAGCAAGGTGGGTTTGCGTAACTGTTGGATGACACCATCATCGCCTAAATAGACGCCTTTTACATGGGCCGCAGCAGGTAGCATGCTGATAAAAATATCGGGAGCGCCAGTCACTAAGGTTTGAAGAGAGTCGCAAGCCTGCGCGCCTTGCTCAGCGAGTTCAGCAACAGCTTGGCTAGATAGGTCGAATACGCTCAGTTGGTGGCCGGCTTTAAGTAAGTTGCTAGCCATTGGGCCGCCCATATTACCAAGGCCTAAAAATCCGATATGCATGATTGATCTCCGCTTATTATGATTATTGCGAGTGGCTTTGCATCATGAACCCGCCAGCTCATTTAACTGGCGGGCTGTATTATTATTTCAAACTGATGGTGGTGTTTAGAGCACCAACTTCTTCATTTTCGTCAAACCAGCGTGCGGTTACGGTTTTGGTTTGAGTGTAGAACTGGACCACTTGTTTACCGTATGGGCCTAGATCACCTAGTTTAGAGGCACGTGATCCGGTGAAAGAGAAAATCGGAACAGGTACAGGGATAGGTACGTTGATGCCGACTTGGCCTACATCGATGTCTTCTTGGAAGCGACGTGCAGTGGCGCCTGAGCGAGTAAAGATTGCTGTACCGTTACCGTTCGGGTTGTCATTGATCAGCTCAATGGCTTGTTCAATATTATCCGCCTGCATAACACACAACACTGGGCCGAAGATTTCTTCCTTATAAATGCGCATGTCGGTGCTCACGTTAGAGAAGATAGTCGGACCAATAAAGTTACCTTGCTCAAAGCCAGGCACCTGTGGGTTACGACCATCAAGATCACAAGTGGCACCTTCCTTGATACCGCTATCGATGAGGTCGGTGATACGTGCGAGGGCTTGCTTGGAAATGACAGGGCCCACGTCGGTGCCTTCTTGGCATCCTGCATTGACCTTCAGTGTTTTGGCTTTTTCAATTAAATCAGGTAGCCAACTCTGTGCTTCACCAACCAGAACTACGACAGGCAAAGCCATACAGCGTTGGCCCGCAGCACCAAAAGCTGCACCGGTGATAGCGTTTAAGGTTTGTTCTTTATTGGCATCGGGCATCACAATACCGTGGTTTTTTGCCCCCATCATGCACTGTACACGTTTACCCGCTAGGGATGAGCGGTTATACACATGTGTACCTACATAGGTGGAGCCAACAAAGGATACCGCCTTAATATCAGGATGATCACAAATGCCATTGACTGCATCCGGGCCACCATGGATTACGTTGAGCACACCGGCTGGGATACCTGCTTCTAAAGCCAGTTCAACTAAACGCATGGTTACCATTGGATCTTGCTCTGACGGTTTCAGTACGAAGGTGTTACCCGTCACAATAGCCATTGGGAACATCCACAATGGAATCATTGCTGGGAAGTTGAATGGGGTGATACCTGCACACACACCAATAGGTTGCAGTAAGGTGTATGTATCGACACCGTTGGCGACGTTATTGGCCAGTTCTCCGAGCTGCAGGTTGCCGATGGATGCAGCGTGTTCAACCACTTCTAACCCACGAAAGACATCACCTTCAGCGTCGGCTAAAGTTTTACCTTGCTCCGCTGTCAGTAAAGCGGCTAATTCGCTCATGTTTTCACGAATCAATTGCTGATATTTGAGAAAAATACGTGCTCGTGTACCAATTGGCGTTTTACGCCAAGTTTTAAATGCTGTTTTTGCACTGGCTACTGCTGCATTAATTTCTTCTGTTGTGGCGAAAGGTACCCGAGCGAGTACCTCTTGAGTTGCTGGGTTGATGACTTCGCGCCATTGATCAGTTTTTGATTCAATAAACTGACCGTCAATAAGCAGTTTAATGGTGGGTACTTGGATTGCTGTCATTTGGAAAGCCTCAGTCTAAATTTATTTTTATGATGAGCTGATTTGATGTAGATTCATCCTAGCAGTGCGTTTTTGCTAACGACAACCCTCTAATGTGCAGATTAGCTGTGCAAAAATGCACATGCGCTAAACATGTGAGCGAGGAAGATTATGGATTGGGAACAGCTGCGTTTCTTTTTAGAATTGGCGCGCGCAGGACGGTTAGTGATAGCTGCACGACGTATGGGAGTCGATCACACGACGGTTTCACGTAAGGTGCAGGCTTTAGAAAAATCTTTAGGGCGCCCTTTGTTTTTACGTGAGCATGAAGGCTATAAGTTAACCGAAGCAGGTCGAGCTTTATTGCCTCAAGTTGAGGCGATGGAAAGCGCTTATGTGGGGATCTCTGATTCTTTACCGACATTGGGTGAGCAGCTGTCTGGGCAAGTGCGTATTGCTGCAACAGAAGCTTATAGTACGTTATTGCTAGCAGAACAATTGGCTGAGTTGGGGCGACGCTATCCACATCTGAAAGTGGATTTGCTTGCTTTACCACGGGCTGTGCAACTGTCCCGTAACGAAGCTGACATCGTGATTACGTTAGAGCGGCCTGAACGTGGGCCTTTTATCATTACGCGTTTGACGGATTATCGTTTGCATTTGTACGGCAGTGCAGATTATTTAGCTCAGCATCCAACCATTACTCAGGTTGAACAATTGAGCGGTCATCGTTTTGTCTCTTATGTGGATGATTTGTTGTTCAGTAAGGAATTAACCTTTTTAGATGAGCTGCTGAAAAATGCTAAGGCAGACCTGTGTAGTACCAGTGTTTTAACGCAGCAACGAGCGGTTGCAGCTGGTGCTGGGCTTGCAATTTTGCCGGCGTTTGCAGCCAATCAAGAACCTCGTTTACGTCAGGTTTTAGCCGATGAAATTAGCTTTACTCGAACTTTTTGGATGCTGATGCCCATTGAGTTAAAAGATATTGCACGTACACGCACAGTGTGGAATTTTTTACGTGAGCAGGCAGCTCAAGAACAAACCACTTTGTTGCCTCCGCTCCAGCATAAGGAGAGTGTTGATGAGTAAACAGTTTGCAGGAACTGTATCCGTAGTGATGGTGCGTGAGGCCTTAGCTGCTCCTCTGCAGCAGGGCTGGCATTTAGAAGCATTGTTAAAGGGGACACCTTTTTCTACTGAAATCATGCAGGATGAAAACGGCCGCGTTCCAGTACAACACTATGCACGCTTTTGGCGACGCTTACGGCGTACCATTCAAGATGAATTTTTCTTAATGGATCAGCGCAAGATGCGACCAGGCAGCTTTGCTTTTATGTGTAGCATCGCAGCTCAACAAGCAACGGTTCGGCAAGGCCTGGAAGTGGCTTTGCAGTTTTTAGCTTTGATATTTGCGGATAAGCGCGCGGTATTACGTACTAAGCAAAGTATGGCTGCGGTGGTATTGCGAGAGGAAAGTATAGAACCTGCGCGGGCTTTTACTTACTTTACTTTTTGGATGTACATCCATGGTCTAACGTGTTGGTTGGCGAATCAGCGCATTCCTCTATTGTCAGTGGACTTACGCTGTTCAGAACCTGAGTTTACCAGTGACTACCGAGTGATGTTTTCAGATAACCTACGTTTTGACTGTGCTGCTTCCAAAATTTTGTTTTCTGCAGATGTATTGGACGTACCGATTCGACGCACTGCCGAAGATGTGCAACGTTTTTTACGCCAGGCACCCAATAATATCATTGTTAAATACCGTGATGAGCAAAGTTTATCTAGTCAGGTGCGACGCACATTGATGAATATGGAACCACAGCACTGGCCCGATGCGGTGGATTTAGCTGAGGGTTTATTCATGTCGGTATCAACATTACGTCGTCGTTTAAATGAGGAAGGACAAAGTTATCAAAGACTCAAAGACGGGGTGCGCAGCTCTTTAGCTGTTAAATGGTTAGCGGATGAACATTATACTTTTGTCGATATTGCCAGTGCTTTGGGGTTTGCTGATGTAAGCAGTTTTTATAAAGCATTTCGCAAGTGGACCGGCACGCAGCCGAGCCATTACCGCTCAATTCTATTGGAAAAAAATAAGTGAATGGCAAAAACGTTCAAGCAGTTTGAAACATTTTGCTATTGCTTAGGAGGCGCGCTGGGGCTGAGTATCAAGGCCTGCACCTTGCAATGTGAACAATAATAAAAATTGGAGCATGCGATGACCTCGGTAAAACGTGATATTTTTGAAGCCTCAAAAAACTTTGATTTTGAAGCAACTGTACAAGCTGCTATCAGTGGTAATTTGTCCGCCATGAATGCTTGTTACGAATGCTGTGACCGGCATGCACACAATGATGCTATCGCCTTAGTTCAAGAAAATGCTGACGGTAGTTCTAGCCGGCATACCTATGCAGAACTGCGCGATCAGTCTGCGCAATTTGCCCATTACTTGGCTAGTCAGGGCGTTCAAGCGGGCGACATAGTGGCTGGCTTACTGCCACGTGGCCAAGCTTTGATCGTGACAATTCTAGGTTCTTGGCGTTTGGGTGCTGTTTATCAGCCATTGTTTACGGCGTTTGGTCCTAAAGCGATTGAACACCGTGTTCAGACTGCGGGCGCTCGACTTGTGGTCACAGATGTGGCCAATCGCAGTAAATTAAAGGATGTAGAAAACTGCCCGCCCATTATGACAGTCAGTGATGCTCAGGGCGCGGGATTAGAGCCAGGTGATCAGAACTTTTGGAGTGCTTTAGCTGAGCAGTCAACAGTGTTTGAGCCAGTGATGCGCACAGGTGATGATCCTTTCCTCATGATGTTCACCTCGGGCACTACAGGCTTAGCGAAACCTTTAGAGGTTCCACTGCGAGCCATTGTGGCTTTTCAGCGCTATATGGTCGATGCCGTTGGACTGCGTGCTGAGGATTCATTCTGGAACGTTGCCGATCCAGGTTGGGCTTATGGATTGTATTTTGCAATTACAGGGCCGATGTCACTCGGTTTACCAGTGTTGTCCGTGGATGGCCTTTTTGATCTGGATCGCTGCTTAGAGGTTGCTAAAAAATACAAGATCACCAACCTTGCTGGCGCACCGACAGTATTCCGTATGTTAATTGCTGCAGGTGATAAAGTTGCAGAGCAGTGGAAAGGGCAGTTACGTGTTGTTAGTAGCGCAGGTGAGCCTTTGAACCCTGAAGTTATTCGTTGGTTTAAAGAGCATTTAGATGCACCTATTAATGACCATTACGGCCAAACTGAAATGGGGATGGTGTTGTGTAATCACCATAATTTGAGTCATCCCATGCATATGGGGGCTGCAGGTTATGCATCACCCGGACACCGTGTTGTGGTGTTGGATGAAGAGACTCTGCAAGAGTTACCAGCTGGGGAGCCAGGTATTCTTTCAGTGGATATTGAGCAGTCGCCTATGTTCTGGTTTCAGGGATATAAAGGTATGGAAACCACTTCATTTAAAGGACGCTATTATTTAACAGGTGATACGGCAGAGTTGAATAGTGATGGCAGTATCAGTTTTGTTGGACGTTCTGATGATGTGATCAGTACATCTGGTTATCGAGTTGGGCCTTTTGATGTGGAAAGCGCCTTATTGGAACATCCGTTGGTTGTAGAGGCTGCCGTTGTAGGAAAACCTGATCCACAGCGAAATGAGATCATTAAAGCATTTGTTATTTTGCAAGATGGCCAAGAAGGTACGGCTGAATTAGCTGAGGAGTTGCGTTTACATGTGCGTAACCGTTTAGCCGCACATGCCTACCCTCGAGAGATTGAGTTCCCTGCTGAGCTACCTAAAACGCCAAGTGGGAAAGTGCAGCGCTTTATTTTGCGTATGAATGAAGTCAATAAATACAACGAAGAACAAGCTGCCAAGCAAGCGGTCAGCTAATTTAAGGATCTTTTATGCACGTAGCAGAACGTACATTTGTAATCACTGGCGGCGCTTCAGGCTTGGGCGCTGCTACAGGCGAACACTTAGTTGCTCAGGGCGCTTTTGTAGTGTTGTTAGATATTAATCAGCAAGCCGTGATCGCTCAGGCAGAAAAGTTAGGTGCAGGTGCTTTAGGCCTAGCGTGTGATATTTGTGATGCCGAACAGGTTCAACAGGCCTTGGCTACAGCTGTTAAACATTTTGGTAGTTTGCATGGTTTGGTGAACTGTGCCGGTGTTGTGGGTGCGCAGCGGATTTTAGGTCGTAATGGGCCCCATGATTTAGATGATTTTTCTCGTGTGTTAACAATTAACGTTGTAGGCAGTTTTAATATGCTGCGTCTGACTGCTCAAGTGATGGCTAATAATGAGCCTAACGAGCAAGGAGAACGTGGCGTGGTCATTAATACGGCTTCAGTGGCTGCTTATGATGGTCAGCTAGGGCAGGCGGCTTATGCGGCTTCCAAAGGGGCTATTGTTAGCTTGACTTTACCTGCGGCACGGGAGTTGGCCAAACAAGGTATTCGTGTGATGACTATTGCTCCTGGCGTATTTGAAACACCTATGATGGCAGGTATGAGCGATGAAGTGCGGGCTGGTTTATGTGCTGATGTACCTTTCCCACCACGTTTGGGCAAACCCCAAGAATATGCAGCATTGGCGCAACATATCATTGAAAACAGTATGTTAAATGGTGAAGTGATTCGTCTTGATGGCGCATTGCGTATGGGAGTTAAGTAATGATGAGTACGCAAGACCCAGTAGTGATTGTGAGCATGGCACGTACACCAATGGGTGGTTTTCAAGGGGCACTGCAAAATATAAAAGCAACTGAGCTTGGAGCAGTGGCTATTAAAGCTGCAGTACAGCGTGCCGGTTTAGCGCCCGAAACGGTGCAAGAGGTGATGTTCGGTTGCGTATTGCCTGCCGGCTTAGGGCAAGCGCCCGCTCGTCAAGCGGCCTTGGGTGCTGGGTTGGCTGAGCATACGGTATGCAGCACTGTAAATAAAATGTGCGGCTCTGGTATGCAAACGGTAATTATGGCTCATGATGCTTTGATGGCGGGATCTGTCGATGTAGTTGTTGCTGGAGGCATGGAGAGCATGTCTAATGCGCCTTACTTGTTGGATAAAGCGCGCAGTGGGCACCGTATGGGACATGGACAAGTGCTAGATCATATGTTCCTTGATGGTCTTGAAGATGCTTATGATAAAGGGCGGTTAATGGGGGCTTTTGCTGAAGAAAGCGCTCAAGCCTTTGGCTTTACTCGTGAAGAGCAAGATGACTTTGCTGAACGCTCTCTGACGCGAGCGCAGGCAGCAATCAAAGCTGGCCAGTTTGCTGACGAGATTATTCCGGTTGAGGTGAGTAGCCGAAAGGGTACAGTTACCGTGACAGATGATGAGCAGCCACCTAAAGCTGATTTGCAAAAAATACGTCAATTGCGCCCAGCCTTTAGTAAAGATGGAACAGTGACGGCAGCTAACGCCAGTTCAATTTCTGATGGTGCAGCTGCGTTGGTATTGATGCGTCAGAGCGAAGCGCAACAGCGCGGTTTAAAACCTTTAGCAGTGATACGTGGCCATAGTGCTTATGCCGCTGCGCCTAACTTATTCACAACAGCTCCGGTGGGTGCCATCAATAAGTTACTGGATCGCACGGGCTGGAGTTTAGATCAAGTTGACTTGTTTGAAGTGAACGAAGCCTTTGCAGTGGTCACCATGATTGCCATGCGTGAGCTTGAATTGTCAGCAGATAAAGTAAACATACATGGTGGCGCTTGCGCTTTGGGGCATCCTATTGGGGCTTCAGGTGCACGTATTTTGGTCACCTTAGTGTCAGCCTTAAAACAACACAATAAGCGTTTTGGTATTGCTTCCATCTGCATTGGTGGTGGTGAGGCAACAGCCGTTGCTATTGAAATGCTGAACTAATACACAGAGTATCAATAGGGTGAGTTGATCATCCATTGGTTGTAGAGGAGTAAAATATGTCGAATGCCGTAGAGGTTTATCAAAAAGCTCAACACCTTCAGTTAACCGATAAATTAGTGGTTGAGGTGCGAGGTCACACAGCGCTTTTGACGCTCAATAACCCATCAGCCAACACTTGGGATGCAGATATGCTGCGTGGGGTTAAACAGTTGGTTGAGCATTTAAATGATGACAAGGATATTTATGCGCTTGTAGTAACTGGAGCGGGTGAAAAGTTTTTCAGCGCTGGTGCTGACCTTAAGCTGTTTGCAGACGGCGATAAAGCGGTTGCACGCGACATGGCGCGTCGCTTTGGCGAAGCATTTGAGGCTTTAAGTGACTATAACGGTGTCACTATTGCGGCAATTAATGGTTACGCGATGGGCGGTGGTTTAGAGTGTGCTTTGGCTTGTGATATTCGTATTGCTGAAGAGCAAGCACAAATGGCTTTACCTGAAGCTAAAGTAGGTTTGCTGCCTTGTGCTGGCGGTACACAAAAGCTGTCCTGGCTGGTTGGTGAAGGATGGGCTAAGCGTATGATTTTGTGTGGTGAGCGAGTGGATGCGAAAACAGCTGAGCGCATTGGTCTCGTGGAAGAAGTGGTTGCTCAGGGGCAAGCATTAACCACTGCATTGGCTTTGGCTGAAAAAGTGGGTGAACAAAGTCCTGTGGCAATTCGTGCGATTAAACCATTGATTCAAGGTGCACGGACACAAGCTCCGGATCATTGGCTTCCAGCTGAGCGCGAAACTTTTGTTGACTTATTTGATGCTGAAGACACTACGGAAGGTGTGAACGCGTTTTTAGAAAAGCGTAAAGCACAATGGAAAAACTGCTAAAGAGTTAGTTATATAGGCTCTAATGAGTTAGAGCTATTTTTAGCCCTAAATAAGCCAATTAATGGTTTTGTTTAGGGTTTTTTTATTAAAATAGCGAAAAGCCTCATACTTTTAGTGCGAGGATGGATAGCGAGGGCGACGCAAGCTGCCCCCCCCCCCTTAATAGGTTGTTAAAGTCTTTGCAGTATAGGTTGTGCTGGTATTATATACAGCATGATAAGGCACACCAAAACATTAAAAGTCCGAGTCCGAGACAAGCATGTGCCCTTGCTAAACCGCATGGCTCGAAGCGTCAATTTCGTCTGGAACTATATTAATGAGTTGAGCCAACGCTCGATTAAAGAGCGTGGTGTGTTTTTGTTTGCGTATGATATGCATCCCTACATTAAGGGCGCAGGTAAAGAGCTTGGCCTGCACAGCCAAACCTTACAGTGCATTGCAGGTGAGTATGTCACGCGCCGTAAGCAGTTTAAGAAAGCGCGGCTGAACTGGCGCAAATCAGACGGTGTACGCCGCTCACTGGGCTGGATACCCGTCAATACAGGTGCAGCGCAGTGGAAAAACGGGCAGGTCTACCACAACGGCCACTATTTTAAGGTCTGGGACAGCTACGGCTTGAACCAATACAAGTTTCGCTCGGCCAGTTTCAATGAAGATGCCCGTGGCCGCTGGTACTTCAATGTTGTGGTTGATGTGGAGGTCGAGCCAGAAATAAAACCCAAGTCAAAACCCTTCACGCTAAGATTGCTAACCGTAGAAAAGACGCATTGCACAAGTTCAGCCGTAAGCTAGTCAATCGCTGCGGTGAAATCTATGTGGGCAATGTCAGTAGCTTAAAACTCGTTAAAACCACGATGGCCAAGTCAGTGTTAGATGCTGGTTGGGGTCATTAAAAACAATGCTGGACTATAAATGCGCTCACGCAGGCATTGTTTTTAAGGAAGTTGACGAGGCATACACCACCCAAACCTGTTCGAGTTGTGGCAGCTTGCCCGAGTCGAGGCCGAAAGGTATCGCAGGACTTGGCATAAGAGAATGGACGTGCAGTGGGTGTGGTGTCGCTCACGATCGCGATATAAATGCGGCACGTAACATTCTCGCGGTCGGGCATGGTCGTCTAGCAGTAGGAATCCCCGTCCTTTAGGACGGGGAGGATGTCAAGCTTAGCGAAGGTGAATCAGCCTTGTGATAAGAGCTGGCGCAACTCGATAATTGCCGCGTTAGCGCGGGAGATATAGTTGGCCATAACCAATGAGTGGTTGGCGAGGACGCCATACCCCCCTCCATTTAATATCATTGGACTCCAAACTGGGTCTTGAGCAGACTCTAATTCACGGATAATCTGACGTACGCTGATTGTGGCATTTTTCTTAGCAATGACATCAGCAAAATCAATTTCAATGGCTCGTAAAAAATGGGATAGTGCCCAAGCTTGCCCGCGAGCTTCATAGAATACATCATCAATTTTGAACCAAGATGTTTTTACAATTTCTTCTTGGCTTGCTGCTAATTCTGCGTTGAAACCGGCGGCATCAGCTGAACCATCAGCCATGCTATCAATATTTAAACGAGACTTACCGACACTGGCGGATAAGCGTTGTGAGGTTGATCCTAACCGTGTAGCGACATCGCCTAGCCAGTTATTAAGGTTGTCTGCGCGAGTATAAAACTGGCTGTTAGTTTTTTCAGGGTCAGTGAGACGCTCTAAGTAGCGGTCTAAAGATTTGATTGCTGAACGGTATTCGTCTTCACTAGCTGGCAGCATCCAACTTTTATTGTCAAAGTTAAAGCGTGGCTCAGCTTTAGCAAGATCAGGATCCTCAGTGGATTGTGACTGAGAACGTGCAAAATCTTTACGCAAAGCGCGCGCGAGGTCCCGCACCTGTACTAGTACGCCATATTCCCAAGCAGGCATATTGTCTAACCAAATACCTGGAGGGGTAATGTCGTTATGGATGTATCCGCCAGGTTTGTCCAGCAGAGTTGTGGCAACTTGTTTGAGCGTTTCAACGGTGGTGTAACCCGTAACAAGTGGTCGTTGTGTGCTTTCAGCAGCTTGTTGAGTGTGTTCTTCGATATCAAAGAAGTCCGGTTCTTGGCTCCAGTACCAGCCTATAAGTAGAGTTGCTAGCAGGTAAAGCGCGACAACTGTAATGACAGTGCGACTAAACCAAATGCCGCCAAGGTAGCTTTTTACATCGTCAACAGAGTCGTTGACCTGATCACGAGTACTTCGTGAGCGTTCTTTCCAGTTGAGCATGCGTTTGCGCCCTTTTATTGTGTTTGTTAACAGCCTGTGTCTAACAGGCAGTTGTGTAGATACAGTCTACTATAAAGGATGGTGTGGTTGTTGTGCAGGGGCGCTGTGTAGAACACATTGCCCTGTCTGCATGATCTATTTTTATCTAGATTGTTGTTGAGCTGCAGTACGTACCTTCTTCAGCAGTGTTGCATTGGGGTAACCATCAGCAGGCAGGTTGTGTGTTTTTTGAAAGCTGCGTACTGCTTGGCGTGTGTTGATGCCAATGATGCCATCGGGTTTGCCACTATCAAAACCTAATTGATTGAGTAAAGTTTGTAGTTCAGTGCGTTCGGTGCGACTGAGCATCGCTTCATGCTTAGGCCAAGCAGCTGGTGCACGATAATTACCGTCTAGAGCATCGGAGAGTAAACCAATAGCTAATGCATAGGAGGTGGAATTGTTATATTTTAAAATACTGCGGAAATTGTCTAGCAATAAAAATGCGGGACCTTGGTGACCACTTGGCAGTATCAAGGTAGCGTATTGTTGACTGAGGCGATAACTGTCATTTTTATCGCGGGGCTGTACACCTAAGGCTTGCCATTGACTGATTGTTTTTTTCAAATGGCCGTCGGCTAAAGCATAATCAAAATGAGCGGTTGGCAGCTTCACTTCAAAGCCCCAAGGTTGGCCGAGAGTCCAGTCAGAGCGGTTTAAGTAGTTGGCAGCAGAGGCCAGTGCATCAGCGCTTGAATTCCAAATGTCACGACGGCCATCGCCATCAAAATCTACTGCGAATTGGCGGTAAGTGCCAGGCATAAATTGTGTTTGTCCCATGGCTCCTGCCCATGAACCAAGCATGCCTTTTACGTTAGTGTCACCTTCTTGCAAAATATGCAGCGCGGCAAGCAATTGTGTGCGCCAAAAGGCGCTGCGACGCCCTTCATAGGCTAGCGTTGCTAATGAGCGTATAACATTATGCTTGCCAATATTTTGCCCGAAGCCGCTTTCCATTCCCCATACTGCAACCAAAACGCTAGGTTCTACTTGGTAGCGCTGCTCTATGGCGCGCAGAGTTTTGGCATGCTCTGCTAGGAGTGACTTGCCTCGAGCGACCCGCCAAGAGGATACGGCACTGTCCAAGTACTCCCAGACAGGACGACTAAACTCAGGTTGGTTTTGGTCAGCAGCAATGACGGAGCGATCCGGAGTGAGTCCGGTAAAGGCTTGATCAAAGAGCTTGGCATCAATGCCTTCTTGTATGGCTTCATGGCGTAATGCTGTACGCCATTGGGTAAAGTTTTGCGGTTTTACTGCGCTGACTTGCGGAGCCTCAGCGGTAGTGTTTTGCGTGACCGCTACGGTAAAGCTGTTTGCGCTTGTTGGGTTCGCCGTTAGGCTGATTGCAAGGGCAATGAAATAGGGAGGTAGACGCTCAAACATGGGAGATCTCAACTTTAGATAGTCACTTAACTTTAACACGCTAGGCGTGGGGGTAAAGGGTGTATTAGGGAGTATAGGGTAGAGTGAGAAATGAAGTTAGGGCGATGCTTAAGCAACTAGAAAAGAAAAAGCCTCTGGGTGACTCAACCGAGAGGCTTTTGCGTTGCGGCGATAACTGCCTTTGCCTTTTTTGGGTTGCTCTTGGCGGCTACGAAACAGCGGTTGAGCAATAATGGATTTGGCTTTGTTGCTGCGTTTATTTGAGCGCTGACTCATGACGACTCCTAACGAGTTAAACTCGGGTTCAGGTATTTAAAGTGAAGATGCTAGCTTGCAGAGCTCGTGATGTGATTATGTTTAGTTAGACAGGTGACACTGTAAAAAGTGCCACCTGTTTATCAGTTGATCCCATCCCAAGAGTGGAGCAGGGAGTGATAGGGTCGTAACTAGGCTAAGCGCTTGTAGCGTACACGTTTAGGTTGTGCTGCAGCTTCGCCTAAACGCTTCTTACGGTCAGCCTCATATTCAGTGTAGTTGCCTTCAAAGAAAACGATACTTGAGTCATCTTCATAAGAAAGGATATGGGTTGCAATACGGTCTAAGAACCAACGGTCGTGAGAAATAACCATGGCTGAACCTGGGAAGTCTAATAACGCTTCTTCCAAGGCGCGTAAAGTTTCCACATCCAGATCGTTAGAGGGTTCATCGAGCAGCAAGACGTTCGCACCCTGTTTTAAGGTGAGAGCTAAATGTAAGCGGCCACGTTCACCACCGGAAAGATCCTTAACAAACTTTTGCTGGTCCGATCCCTTAAAGTTAAAGCGACCCACATAGCCACGGGAAGATACTTCGTAGTTCCCTACTTTGATCATGTCGTAGCCGTCAGAGATTTGTTCCCAGACAGTTTTCGAACCATCGAGGTTGTCACGCTGTTGGTCAACACTAGCCAATTTAACGCTTTCACCAATAATGATTTCACCAGAGTCGGGCTGCTCAGTACCCATGATCATGCGAAACAGTGTGGACTTACCTGCACCGTTACCACCGATAATGCCGACAATGGCACCTTTGGGTACGGTAAAAGATAAATCATCAATTAAAACGCGGTCACCATAGGCTTTACTAACGTTATGAACTTCAATGACTTGATCACCTAAGCGATCTCCTGCAGGGATGTAAATCTCATTGGTTTCACTACGCTTTTGGAACTCTTGTGACTGCATTTCTTCAAAGCGAGATAAACGAGCTTTGGATTTCGACTGGCGGCCCTTTGCGCCTTGGCGTACCCACTCTAACTCGGCTTTCATCGCTTTATTATGAGAGGCTTCTTGTTTAGCTTCTTGACTTAAGCGTGCTGCTTTAGCTTCCAGCCATTGTGAATAGTTACCTTCAAAAGGAATACCTTGGCCACGGTCTAGCTCTAGAATCCAACCGGCAACATTATCTAAGAAGTAGCGGTCGTGGGTGATGGCGACAACCGTGCCGTTAAAGTCATGCAGGAAGCGTTCAAGCCACGCCACAGAGTCCGCATCCAAGTGGTTGGTTGGTTCGTCGAGTAATAGCATGTCAGGTGCGGATAAGAGTAAGCGGCATAAAGCCACGCGGCGCTTTTCTCCACCAGATAAGTGTTCAATTTTGGCATCCCAAGCTGGTAAGCGTAGCGCGTCACCGGCAACCTCCAGTTGGCGCTCCATATTGTGACCATCACTGGCTTGGATAATAGCTTCTAATTTGGCTTGTTCAGCGGCTAGGGCATCAAAGTCTGCATCAGGTTCGGCATAAGCGGCATAAACTTGATCTAAGCGTGCTTGCGCATCTTTCACTTCACTAAGAGCTTCTTCTACGGTTTCGCGCACGGTTTTGCTTGGGTCAAGTTCGGGCTCTTGTGGTAAATAGCCGATATTTAACCCTGGCATGGGGCGTGCTTCACCGACAAATTCAGTATCGACGCCTGCCATAATGCGTAATAAGGTGGATTTACCTGAACCGTTAAGACCCAGTACACCGATTTTTGCGCCAGGGAAAAAAGATAAAGAAATATCTTTTAGAATTTCACGTTTAGGCGGCACAATTTTGCCGAGACGGTGCATTGTAAAAACGTATTGGGACATGAGCTACCTGAATAATTAAAGGAAAAATGATTGGCCTTGGTCTATTGCAGAAGACGTGCCGTAAGCGCGCAGATTGTAGCGTTTTACAATAGATTAAGCAGCTATTGCACGGAAGAGTGAGTGAAAAATTCGAATTGAAAGCTAAAGTGAGCGAGACTTATTGATAGAGTGATCGCCTTTCATGTGCCATGAGCGTTTAGATAATGTAGAATGTTCTACTTAATATTTCTATTAGCCTTGTTGATTCCTTGAGGACTGCTATGTTCAGCCGTGATTTGACTGTTGCCCGATTTGATCCTGAACTTTTTGATGCGATGGAGAAAGAAGCTCTGCGCCAAGAAGAGCATATTGAACTGATTGCATCGGAAAACTATACCAGCCCTGCGGTAATGGAGGCACAAGGTTCTGTGCTGACCAACAAATACGCAGAAGGTTACCCAGGAAAGCGCTACTACGGTGGCTGTGAATATGTTGATATTATCGAGCAGTTAGCCATTGATCGTGCTAAAGAGTTGTTCGGTGCTGACTATGCTAACGTTCAGCCGCATGCGGGTTCGCAAGCGAACGCAGCGGTGTATTTAGCCCTAATTGAAGGTGGTGACACTATTTTAGGAATGAGCCTTGCACACGGTGGTCACTTAACTCACGGTGCGAGTGTGAGCTCCTCAGGTAAGCTATACAATGCTGTGCAGTACGGAATTGATGAAGCTGGTTTAATTGACTATGACGAAGTTGAGCGTTTGGCTTTAGAGCACAAACCAAAAATGATCGTTGCAGGCTTCTCTGCTTACTCACAAGTACTTGATTTTCCACGTTTTCGTGAAATTGCCGACAAAGTAGGTGCTTATCTATTTGTTGATATGGCTCACGTTGCGGGTTTGGTTGCTGCAGGTGTTTATCCTAACCCAGTACCTTACGCTGATGTTGTGACTACAACTACACACAAAACTTTGCGCGGTCCACGCGGTGGCTTGATTTTGGCGCGTGCAAACCCAGAAATTGAAAAGAAACTCAATTCAGCAGTTTTCCCAGGTACCCAAGGTGGTCCTTTGGAGCATGTGATTGCAGGTAAAGCAATTTGCTTTAAAGAAGCGCTGCAGCCAGAATTTAAAACTTACCAACAGCAAGTGATTAAAAACGCTCAGACCATGGCTAATGTTTTCATTGAGCGTGGTTTTGATGTGGTATCAGGTGGTACTTTTAACCATCTTTTCTTGGTTTCACTGATTAAACAGGACATCACAGGTAAGGATGCTGATGCTGCATTAGGTGAAGCCTTTATTACAGTGAACAAGAACTCTGTTCCAAATGATCCTCGCTCACCATTTGTCACTTCTGGTTTGCGTATTGGTACGCCTGCTGTGACCACGCGAGGCTTTAAAGAAGAAGAGTGTCGTGAACTGGCGGGTTGGATTTGCGATATCCTCGACAACATGGGCGATCAGTCTGTGATTGATTCGGTACGCGAAAAAGTTAAAGCCGTCTGCGCTAAGTTCCCTGTATACGGTAGCTGATTTCATTCGGACTCTAAAAACCCAGCTTCGGCTGGGTTTTTTATTGATTGAGAAACATGAGTCAAGCGCACGCGTATGAAAAAGGAGGGCGTCTTAGCTTAGCTACGCTATCTTGACATTCTCCCCGTCCTTTAGGTCGTGAGAATGTCAATAAAGAGGTAGTTATTCAGCCTTCTTTAGGCTGAAAGTACAAGCGTTGACGCGAAGCTAGTAGGTGATGAGGGGGTATTCTAGTCTAATGAGAAAACTATAGACGCATCTTTTCTGCTGTGGGGAGTTTTATGAGTGTCGTTTTAATCTTACACGGGCTGTTAGTTTTAGCTTTTACAGTCCGTATTTTGTTGCGTGATGATTTATCGCCACCAGGGCGTTTGGCATGGTTTGTTGTGCTCAATCTACTGCCATATTTTGGTAGTATTATTTATTTTCTTTTTGGCGAAATTGATATTGGGAATAAAGCTAATCAACGTCATGCTGAAATTTTTACTGAAATAAAAACTAAAGCTGCCCATTTAATGGGTAAACCACAGAGTACTGATAGCCTCATTAAACGTGTTTACCGTCCAGCGTTTCAGTACGCTAGTTCTATTAATGGTTTTTATACTTTAGGCGGCAACAGTGCACATCTGATGCCTGATAGCGACACCACGCTCACGCGCATGATTGATGATATTGATGCGGCGACAGAGCATGTGCATGTGCTGTATTACATTTGGCTGAATGATTGTACTGGCACAGAATTAGCTGAGGCTTTGATTCGTGCGGCACGGCGTGGCGTCATTTGTCGCGCCATGGCGGACGGCCTAGGATCGCGTGCTTTTATTAAGTCCTCTACATGGCAACGCATGCAGGATGCCGGGGTAGAAGTAGCGGTAGCGCTGCCTTTTTATAATGTGCTACGAGTGATCTTAGCGAGCCGTTTTGACTTGCGTAATCACCGGAAAATTACTGTAATTGATGGGCGCATAACTTATTGTGGAAGCCAAAATTCAGCCGATCCAGAGTTTCTTATTAAAGAAAAATACGGTCCTTGGATCGATATTATGCTGCGATTTGAAGGGCCAGTGGTGGCGCAAAATCAATTGCTATTTATTAGTGATTGGATGCAGGCTACAGGTCAATCACTGGATGCAATAGCTCTTCCTAAACAATCCGTTGAGCCCCTTGCGGAAGGCTTTCCGGCGCAAGTGATGGGTGTGGGGCCGACTGAGCGTCGCGGTGCAACTCCGCACTTGTTTGCCACTTTATTTGCTTGTGCTGAACATAGCTTAATATTAACTACGCCGTATTTTGTGCCAGATGCAACAGTGCTTGAAGCTTTGTGCGCAGCCGCATACCGAGGAGTTAAGGTGACTTTAATTTATCCTCGGAAAAATGACAGTTGGATTGTTGCTGCAGCCAGTCGCAGTTATTATCATAAATTACTGGATGCTGGTTGTTTAATTTATGAGCATCGAGAAGGGCTGCTACACGCCAAGACGTTGACAGTAGATGGTCAGGTCAGTTTGATCGGTTCTTCTAATCTTGATTTACGCAGTTTCGACTTGAACTACGAGAATAATATTGTATTGCAGGATTCAAGTATTACTGCGGCGATTGAGGCACGTCAGCAACAATATTTAGAAGGTTCAGAGCCGGTGCTGTTAAGTGAGGTCTTGGCTTGGCGTTATTATCGTCGAGTTTGGAATAACGTCATTGCTACGATTGGACCGGTCTTGTAAGTCTGTGCATTGCTTTTGTGTTGCAGTGTGAGTTTGTCTGGCTAGCTTAAGCTGTCTAAGTAGAAAGCGAATGCGGCACCGTCAACGATGCCGCAAGAGTAGGCGTTATTAAGGCAGTACAGGGCTATTATAGAAGGCTTGTAAAACATGGATTAAATAGCCTAAATCTTGGCAGCCCGCTAGCTCACGGATGGAATGCATAGCAAAGGTTGGAACGCCGATGTCAATTGTTTGAACGCCTAGTTGCCCAGCAGTGATAGGGCCTATTGTAGAGCCACAGCCTAAATCGCTACGGGTGACAAAACTTTGCACGGGAATTTCGGCTTGCGCACAGAGCAGCTTAAAGAAACTTGAAGTTTCGCTGTTGGTGGCGTAACGCTGATTGGCGTTGATTTTAATCACAGGACCTAGGTTAAGGAGCGGACCGTGGTTGCCATCATGTTTGTCGGCATAGTTCGGATGGATACCGTGGGCATTATCTGCTGATATTAAAAGTGAGTGCTGCACTGTGCGGATAAAGGCTTCCTCAGAGCCTAAAATACGGTGCAGAACTTGTGCTAAAAATGGGCCATCTGCACCGCAAGATGAGTTTGAGCCAACTTCTTCGTGATCTGTGCAAACCAATACTTGAGTGTGTTCGTCACTGCTGTTTAAGAGTGCTTGCAGGCCTGCATAGCATGACAGCAGATTATCTAAGCGTGCACCGGCAATAAAGTCACGGTTCAGTCCAATAACAGCAGCAGGTTGGGTGTCATAAAAGCAAAGTTCATAATCTAAGATTGTAGCATCGTGAATACCGTGCTCGAGCTCTAACTGATTAGCCAGTAATGCACGAAAATCTTTACTTTGTGTGTCATGCAGTTGCGCCAAAATAGGGGGTAATTCTGTTTGTGCATTAATTTCCCAACCTGTATTAGCTTCACGGTTCAGGTGAATTGCTAGGCTGGGAATGGTGGCAATGGCGTGTTTAAAATCAATTAAGCAGCTCTTTAACTGGTTGTTTTGCTTGAAAGTAATGCGTCCAGCTAAAGATAAATCGCGGTCAAACCAAGGGCTTAAAAGCACACCACCGTAGACTTCGACACCTAATTGCCAGTAGTTGTGGCGTGTGATTTCAGGTTGAGGTTTAACTTTGAGGCATGGGCTGTCAGTATGGGCACCAACAAGTCGAATGCCGTGCTCTACGGTATCTTGTTTGCCTAGCTTAATAGCGATAATTGATGAGTCATTGCGAGTAACATAGTACCGCCCTTGAGGCTCCAGTTGCCAAGAGTCACGTTCATCTAAGGCTTGGTACCCCGCAGCCTGTAATGCTTGGCACATGCTCTGTGTGGCATGAAAGGGGCTGGCTGAGTTGTTTAAGAAATCCAATAAACCTTGGGTAGACGTGCTGTACATGAGAGCTCCGACAATGAAATCAATCGTTAAAGCTTAGCATTGTTGCTGTAGCAGGTGAAATAAGCTGCACTTGGTATTGGTTGAGTCGCTGCATGAGTTAGGGGTTGATCGGCCATAATTTAATGGGGCTGCCTTGTTGGGGCCAAAGCTGTAATTGTTCAATCTCATTGAATGACCAGTATTGTACTTGTGTTAAAGCACTTAAGAAGCGTTGTTCTTGCTCCATCAGTGCAGGAGCACACAGTTTACGCGTACTGGAAATATTGCTTAGTGTGAGGTTTTTTCCGTCCAGTTGATAACGGGCTGACCAGTTGTTGCAACCTGCGAAGCCGGTTGCGTATTGTTCATCTGCGAGGCTGAAAGTTAGCATGCTGCGGTCAATTAAAGGGCGTTCGCCAATCCATTCAACTTGATAGTTTTGTAGTCTGTGGAGTTGCTGGTTATTTGCTATGTGAGAGCAGGCGGCTAAGGTGAGGGCTGTTGCAGTTATTACGAGTATTTTTTTCATGGGTTAGGAGTCCAATATAACGCCGGTTAGGCCTCTGTTTGTTGGCAGCTGCGGCATAAGTGGCGTCCGTATTGATTAATCCAGCCTAACTCCAAGAGGCGCTGTTCAGCGGCCGGCAGTTTGGCTGCTTTCCCTAGGCTGGCGTCCACGGCAAATTCGAGACTGAGTATGCTGCCGCATCCGTCACATTGAACCTGCCAAGTGTGAATAGCAAGCTCTTTAAACGCTGGGCCTGTGGCGACTGCAACCCATTGGCCGGGGGGGTTAATTAAGTGACGTACTTTTTTGACTTTAAGCGATATGCTCAGTGTTTTGCTGCCTTTAAGGCTGACATGTAGGGTGTCACCTGCTTTGATTGAGCCGCCTTGGCCGGTGACTTGATATTGGCCAGGCGATAATGCACGACACTCCGTTAGGGTGTGTTGGGGATTGAGCAGGTTGTAGCGAAAATCATGTTCGGCCATATGGTGTCCAGTTAGGCTTTAGAGCGAGAAGCTCACTCAAGTTGAATTGCGTGCGAGAGCGTTGTATTTAGTGACGCGCTTGCGGTCCTTGTTCGAGGTGTTCGGGGCTGCAAAACCAGTTTTGATTTTTTTTAATAGCACGCTTTTCCGGTAGGTGTACTTGGCAGTGTGCGCAGCGCACCATCGTTTGGGTTGCAGAGCCTTGCTTGGCTGCTGTGGTTGAGCGTCTTTGAAGGCGTCGCCATAACCAAACACCGCCACCAATGATGATGGCAAATAGTATTAAACGGGGTAAGCCCATTACTTTGCTCCTTGAGCGCATGCTTAGCGAAATAAATACGCTAAGTGTACCGCTTTTTATGGGCAAAGTGCCTTCCTTGGCACTTTGTTAGGTGGATTAATGTATTTGTTTGGTTTGGAGCAGGTTAGCGCCCATTTGACGCATGTCATAACCGCTCGGGGCTTGATAAACGCGAAGATTAAACTCGGGTGCAATCGCAAGCAAATGGTCAAAAATATCAGACTGAATGGCTTCGTAGTCTGTCCATGCCGTTGTTTTAGTAAAGCAGTAGATTTCCATTGGTAAGCCTTCAGGGGTTGGGCTCAATTGACGCACCATAAGTGTCATACCGCTTTGATGAATACCAGGATGGTTGCGAATGTACTGATCTATATAGGCTCGGAAGGTACCTATGTTGGTCAGTTTACGTGAATCTAAGCTTTCGCCGGCACTGGATTTCACATGTTTGGCGTTCCACTCATTGAGCTCATCAAGCTTATCGTCAAAGTAACCTTTAAGTAAGTTGAAGTTGCGCGCATGCTCCAGTTCTTCTGCTGTGAGGAAGTGAATGCTGTGTTGGTCAATATAAAGGCTGCGTTTGATACGGCGTCCACCACTTTCTTGCATGCCGCGCCAGTTGATAAAAGAGTCACTGATAAAGCGTTTAGTTGGGATGGTGGTGATGGTTTTATCCCAGTTTTGGATTTTGACTGTATGGAGTGCAATATCAATAACATCACCATCGGCATTAAACTGTGGCATTTCTACCCAGTCGCCTACGCGAATTAAGTCGCCAGATGAGATCTGTACGCTGGCTACGAGTGACAGTAGAGTGTCTTGGAAAATCAACATCACGACTGCAGCCATAGCTCCTAACCCAGAAAGTAGGATAAGAGGAGAACGATCAATTAGTGTGGCCACAATAAGTATCGTTGCAATCGCATAAATGACGATTTTAATGATTTGCAGGTAGCCTTTAATCGGCTTGAGGTATGCATTTCTACGGCGCATGTAAAGTACGTTAACAATCTCAAGCGCAGCGCCTAAGGCTAAGGCAAGGGTGAGAATGATAAAGCCGCCGGCAACGTTTTTAACAACAGTGACTGCTGCTTCCGGTAATCCGGGAACCACGCCAATACTGGAGCTAATGATCAGTGCTGGGACAATGTTAGATAGGCGTTTAATAATGCCAAAATCATTTTTGTGTGCACCGCCCATGCGGCTCAGCAGTTTGTAAAAGCCGCGTACTAGAATATGTTTTACGACCCAGTTGGCCACTAGTGCAACAGTCACTAGCATGATTAGTGCAGCTAATGTTTCCAATTGAGGATATTGCTCGAACACCTTAAGCCATGACAACAGTTCTTCTTGCATTTCTTCTTGCATATTGCCTCCTTGTGTAGATATAGGTATTAAACCTTAGAGCGCAGGGTTAAATAAATTTCTATTTTTAATGGTTATGATTTTGGGGTTATATTTTCTACGCGTACGGTTAAGTAACCATCGGCTAAGCGTGCTTGTAAAGTTTGTGTGCAGTGTACAGCATGGACAGTAGAAACAACCTGTTGTTCATCTTCGCTGCTGAGGATGCTATAGCCGCGCTCCAGAGTGGCAAGCGGGCTGACGACGTGGAGCGTGTGTAGCAAACTGTGCAGGTTTTGTTTTGCTTGTTTGATGCTGTGTTGTGATGCTCGGACAAGACGTTGTTGTAATGTATGCAGGTGCTGGAGTTGAGTGGCTAAGCTGGCCTGAGGGTGCTGATTAGCGAGTCGCGCCTGTATAGAGTCGAAGCTGTGCTTGTGTTGTTGCAGAGAGGTTTGCATGGCGCGTTGTAAGCGGAAACTTAAATCATCGAGGCGCTGATTATATTGCTGCAAGCGTTCACGCGGGTGGCGTAAGCGCTGACTGAGGTGCTCCAGTTGGGTTTGCTTGCGTTTGAGTGCTTCGTTGAGTCGTAGGTGCAATTGGCGTTCAGTATTACGTAATTGCGTAAGCAGTTCATTGCGATCAGGAGCTAAGAGCTCAGCGGCGGCGGAAGGCGTAGGCGCACGCATATCGGCGACAAAATCGCTAATCGAAACATCAGTTTCATGGCCGATTGCACTGATGATGGGTGTTTGGCTCTTGGCTATGGCTCGAGCCACAGCCTCTTCGTTAAAACACCAAAGATCTTCTAAAGAACCGCCACCACGAGCCAAAATGAGTGCATCGTACTGAGCTTGGTCAGCTATGCTTAAGGCGTGCACAATTTGGGCTATTGCTTCTTGACCTTGAACGGCCGTTGGGATGAGGGTGAGTTGTACGTGAGGTGCGCGACGCTTAAAAACACTGACAATATCATGCAGTACAGCCCCGTTAGGAGATGTAATGATGCCAATTTTTTTGGGGTATTGAGGCAGTGCGCGTTTGCGTTCTTGACTGAACAAGCCTTCAGCCTGTAGGGCTGTCTTAAGAGCCTCGAAAGCTAAACGTAATGCACCATCTCCCGCTGCCTCAACGCTGTCAAGAATCATCTGGTAATCGCCACGTCCTTCGTATAGGGATACACGACCACGTACCCGTACTAAGAGACCGTCATTCAATAAGTGACGTACGCGACTAGCCTGCTGGCGAAAGATTGCGCAGCGCACTTGGGCGTTGCGGTCTTTCAGGGTGAAATAAATATGCCCAGAGGCTGGGCGAGCGATATTGGATAGCTCCCCTTCAACCCAGATCTGTGGGAAGACGTCTTCAAGTAATAAACGGGCGCGTTGATTGAGTTGACTGACTGTGAGGATTTCACGATCAAGCCCGAGGCGCTGAAAAGGATCATTAAGCATAGGTGGATAGTAAATCAAGTGCGGCCTAGAAGCGAGGGTTATGCGCTTTTTGCTCTAGATTGGATAGTGGTTAATTATAGAATTTACTTGGTAATTTTCAAAGGGTGTGGTATAAAACGCGCCGTTCTACTTGATCTAGTCAAGAGAGCTTTAAAAATCCACACACATATCGACACGAGCTTCTGGGTGCCTGCGGGTTGAAACTCGGGATATGTGGAGGCCTAACCCTTATAACTATTTTAGGAATAATCATGACTGAACAAGTCACTATGCGCGACATGTTAAAAGCGGGTGTTCACTTTGGACACCAAACTCGCTACTGGAACCCAAAAATGGGCAAGTACATTTTTGGTGCGCGCAACAAGATTCATATCATCAACTTAGAAAAAACATTGCCAATGTTCAACGAATCAATGGCTTTCATTGAAAAGTTGGCGACAGGTAAGAATAAAATTCTATTTGTTGGTACTAAGCGTTCTGCAAGCAAGATTGTTCAAGAGCAAGCAACACGCTGCAACATGCCTTACGTTAACCATCGCTGGTTAGGTGGTATGTTAACTAACTACAAAACCATCCGTGATTCAATCAAGCGTCTGCGCGACTTAGAAGCGCAAGCGGAAGATGGCACCTTTGAAAAGCTGACTAAGAAAGAAGCTTTAATGCGCACTCGTGATTTGGAAAAATTAGAGCGCAGCATCGGTGGTATTAAAGAAATGGGCGGTTTGCCTGATGCAATGTTCGTAGTTGACGTTGAGCACGAACGTATCGCTATTAGCGAAGCAAATAAGCTAGGTATCCCAGTAATTGGTGTTGTTGATACTAACAGCAGCCCTGATGGCGTTGATTACATCATTCCAGGTAACGACGACGCAATCCGTGCGGTACAGCTGTACCTGAATGCGGCAGCTGACAGTGTACTGCGTGCACGTCAAGGCAGCGCAACAAGTGCCGAAGAGTTTGTCGAAGTGGTTGAAGGTTAATAGCCTGCAAGTCCACCAGTGACACTAAAAGGGGGCTATGCCCCCTTTTTTGCCTGATTTAAGAGGCAGTTTTCAACTGCTGTATAGACTGAATTAAAGAGGATTGTGAAATATGACACAGATCACTGCTGCTTTGGTTAAAGAACTGCGTGAGCGTACCGGTCAAGGTATGATGGATTGCAAAAAAGCACTCGAAGCATCAGGTGGCGATATTGAAAAAGCCATTGATGATATGCGTGCTGCAGGTGCAATTAAAGCGGCTAAGAAAGCTGGTAACATTGCCGCTGAAGGTTCTATTGCAGTTAAAGTGTCTGACGACAATAAAAGTGCTGTGCTGATCGAAGTGAACTCACAGACTGACTTCTTAGCAATGCAGGATGATTTCAAAAACTTTGTTGCTGAGTCTTTAGACGTTGCTGTTGCAGACCCAAGCCTAGACACTGCAGCTTTGATTGCTAACCGTGAGTCTGCACGCGAAGCTTTAGTTGCTAAGTGTGGTGAGAACGTCAATATTCGTCGTATTGAGCGCATTGAAGGTGATGTGTTAGGTGCTTATTTGCACGGTAACCGTATTGGTGCTGTTGTTTCTGTGTCTGGCGGTGATGTTGAGTTAGCTAAAGACATCGCAATGCACGTAGCAGCAAGTAACCCTCAGTTCCTAGACCCATCTCAGGTTTCTGAAGAAGCTATTGCTAAAGAAAAAGAAATCTTCATGGCGCTAAATGAAGAAAAGATTAAAGGCAAGCCAGAAAATATTGTTGAAAATATGGTTGGCGGTCGTATTAAGAAGTTCTTGGCTGAAGCAAGCTTAGTGGGCCAAGCTTTTGTTAAAAACCCAGAAGTTACAGTAGGTAAGCTGGCAGATCAAGCTGGCGCAACTATTGTTTCTTTTGTGCGATTTGAAGTGGGTGAGGGTATTGACCGCGGTGAAGAGGTTGATTTCGCTGCAGAGGTTGCTGCTCAGGTTGCTGCTTCTAAAAAATAAGCTGTTGCTTGTATGAAAAAAGGCTGCCCGCAATTGCGCGCGGCCTTTTTTTTAAAAAAGACACTGTGCTTTGCATGGCTGTCGAGTAAGATGTGCATAAATAAAAGCTCTGTTCGCTAGGCTGTGATGCAGTTTGCATCATGGTGGTTAAATAATTCCGCAGGAGATAGATATCATGGCCCAACAAGTCGGTGGACGCCAACCGCGCTATAAACGAATTTTACTGAAACTCAGTGGTGAAGCCCTGATGGGGACTGAAGAGTTCGGTATCGATCCTAAAGTGTTGGACCGCATGGCCTTAGAAATTGGCCAATTAATTGGTATCGGTGTGCAAGTGGGCTTGGTGATTGGTGGTGGTAACTTGTTTCGCGGTGCAGCATTGTCAGCGGCTGGTATGGATCGCGTAACCGGCGATCATATGGGTATGCTAGCAACAGTGATGAACTCCTTAGCGATGCGCGATGCGTTAGAGCGTTCCAATATTCCTGCCTTGGTGATGTCAGCTATTTCTATGGTGGGTGTGACAGATCATTATGACCGCCGCAAAGCGGTAGGCCATCTTAAAAAAGGTGAGGTGGTGATTTTTTCTGCAGGTACGGGGAATCCGTTTTTTACTACGGATTCAGCGGGCTGTTTGCGTGGTATTGAAATCAGTGCAGACGTGGTTCTTAAGGCAACAAAGGTTGATGGCGTATATACTGCTGATCCCTTTAAAGATCCTAATGCAGAAAAATTTGATTATCTAACTTATGATGAAGTGTTGGATCGTAAGTTAGAGGTGATGGATTTAACGGCGATTTGTCTGTGCCGTGATCACAACATGCCTTTACGTGTTTTTAATATGAATAAGCCTGGAGCGCTCCTAAATGTTGTTTTAGGTGGTGCGGAAGGCACTCTGATTGAGGAAAGTAAGCAATGATCAATGAGATCAAGAAAGATGCACAAGCCCGTATGCACAAATCTATTGAGTCTTTGCAGTTAGCTTTTGCAAAAATTCGCACAGGCCGTGCGCACCCGAGTATTTTAGATTCGGTCATGGTTTCTTATTACGGGAGTGATACGCCACTAAAACAGGTAGCCAACATTAACGTGGAAGATTCACGTACTTTGGCCCTGACCGTATTTGATAAAAGCATGATTCAAGCCGTTGAAAAGGCCATCATGACTTCAGATTTAGGTCTGAACCCTGCGACAGCCGGTACAACTATTCGCATTCCGATGCCTGCTTTGACTGAGGAAACGCGTAAAGGTTATACCCGTCAAGCACGTCAGGAAGCAGAAAATGCGCGGGTAGCTGTACGTAATATCCGTCGAGATGCGCTTGCTCAACTTAAAGACCTGGTTAAAGAAAAAGAAATCAGTGAGGACGAAGAGCGCCGTGCAGCAGATGATGTACAGAAAGTAACGGATCAGGCTACAGAGGAAGTCGATAAGTTACTGGCGGTAAAAGAAACTGACTTGATGGCAGTGTAATTTAGGGGTTGCTGTGATGAGCAAAGCAACGCAGGGTGCGCCGGTGAAGATCCCGCGCCATGTGGCGATTATTATGGATGGTAATAATCGCTGGGCAAAAAAACGTTTTTTGCCTGGTGTCGCAGGACATAAAGCAGGTGTCGATGCTGTTCGTGCAGTGGTCGAGGTGTGTGCGGAAGCAGGAGTGGAAGTGCTGACGTTGTTTGCTTTCTCCAGTGAGAATTGGCAACGTCCGGCTGCCGAAGTCGGTGCTTTAATGGATTTGTTTTTAAGGGCTTTGCGCCGCGAATCTAAAAAGCTTGATCAAAACGGTATACGTTTGCGGATTATCGGTGACCGTTCACGCTTTCATCCTGAGTTGCAGGCTGCGATGCAAGAAGCGGAGCAGCGTACAGCTCATCATGATAAGTTTCTTTTGCAAGTGGCGGCAAACTATGGCGGGCAGTGGGACATTGTTCAAGCTGCCCAGCAGCTTGCCAAAGCAGTGCAAGCTGGGGAGATACAGCCTGAGGATATCAGTGCTGATCACCTCCAGCGTTGTTTAAGTACGGGGACACAACCTCTTCCTGATTTATGTATACGTACTGGTGGTGAACGTCGCATCAGTAATTTTTTACTGTGGCAGTTTGCTTACAGTGAGCTTTATTTTTCTAATTTATTTTGGCCAGACTTTAAGCATCAAGCGATGCGTGATGCGCTACTCGATTTTTCTTCACGACAGCGTCGTTTTGGAAAAACCAGTGAACAAGTGGCCGCTGAAGGGCGTATATAATGCTCAAGCAACGGATAATGACGGCGCTCTGGTTAGTGCCTTTGGCATTAATTGGTTTTTTTGCTTTACAAGGTCCTGCGTTTTTTACTTTTATCGCTGTAATTATTGGTTTGGCTGGTTGGGAGTGGGCGCGTTTAGCAGGCTACTCAAAACCTATGCAACGTGTTGCCTATGCTGTATTGATCGTTTTATTGCTCGGATTGCTTAGTCGTTTCGAGGCGATTTTACTACCACTGTTGTATTTGGCTGGAGCATGGTGGTTGTTCGCTACGGCAATGGTTGTCAGTTTTCCTCGCTGTATTACTTTATGGGGAGGACGCCTAGGTAAATGTTTGATGGGGTTTTTGATACTGATCCCAGCAGGTTTGGGCTTGCTCTTATTGAAGGCTTTGCCCCAAGGTAATTTATTGATTTTAACCATCATGCTGCTTGTTTGGAGTGCTGATATTGGGGCTTACTTTTTTGGCCGTGCTTTGGGTAAACGTAAACTTGCACCTAAAGTGAGTCCGGGTAAAAGCTGGGCAGGTTTGTTCGGTGGTTTATTAACCAGTCTTTGCGTCGCCCTGGGATTGGTGCTGTATTTAAAGGTTTCGCTAGCTCAGCTGCCTATGTTGCTGTTAGGTGCTGCGGTTGTGGTACTGTTTTCTGTCGTTGGCGATTTAACAGAAAGTATGTTTAAACGTCAGATGGCGATTAAAGATAGCAGTCAGCTCTTGCCAGGGCATGGTGGTATTCTTGATCGTATTGATAGCCTAACGGCTGCAGTTCCGGTTTTTGCTTTATTGCTTTTGCTAACAGGTTGGGCGCTTCCTTGAATACAACAGGTATGCAACCGCAACAAGTAACAGTGCTTGGTGCGACAGGCTCTATTGGTAGCAGTACGTTGGATGTGATTAGTCAACATCCGCAGCGTTATCAAGTATTTGCACTTACGGCGCATTCGCGTATCAGTGAATTACAGGCGCTATGCGTAAGGTTTCAGCCACGCTTTGCTGTAGTAGCAGAGGCGGCGAAGGCGCAGCGCTTACAAGCTGACTTGCAAGTGGCGGGTGTTGCTACTCGGGTGTTAGTCGGGCCGCAAGGCTTATGTGAGGTTGCTGCACACCCCGATGTGGATACTGTTATGGCCGCTATCGTGGGTGCTGCAGGCTTAGAGTCAGTCATGGCTGCAGTCACCGCAGGCAAGAAAATTTTGTTGGCGAATAAAGAAGCTTTGGTAATGTCTGGCGCACTCTTTATGAGTGCGGTGCGTGAACATAAAGCGCAATTATTACCGATTGATAGTGAACACAATGCTATTTTTCAGTGCTTACCTTGTAATTACGCTGAGGGATTAGAGCCTGTTGGTGTGCGTCGTATTCTATTAACAGCGTCAGGCGGCCCATTTCGTAACAGCAGTTATCAAACACTGGAACAGGTCACTCCTGAGCAAGCCTGTGCGCATCCAAACTGGTCAATGGGGCAAAAAATCTCAGTTGATTCGGCAACCATGATGAATAAAGGTTTGGAGTTGATTGAAGCCTGTTGGCTGTTTGCTGCGCGGCCCGATCAGGTCGAAGTGGTGGTGCATCCACAAAGCGTGATCCATTCTTTAGTGGATTATGTTGATGGCTCGGTTTTGGCGCAGTTGGGTAACCCAGATATGCGCACGCCTATTGCTCATGCGATGGCATGGCCTGAGCGCATCGACTCAGGAGTGGCGCCACTGGATTTATGTGCATTAGCGCGAATGGATTTCGTTGCGCCAGATTTAGAGCGTTTTGCATGCTTACGTTTGGCGATTGAAGCTGCAAAGCTTGGCGGTACAGCACCTATTGCATTGAATGCGGCAAATGAGGTCGCTGTTGCAGCATTTTTACAGAACCGCTTACGTTTCACTCAGATACCACAATTGATTGAAAAAGTATTGAGTTTATCGCGGGTAAGTACGGTAAATGATTTGGCAGGTGTGTTTGAAATTGACCGTGAGGCACGTCAGCAGGCGCAAGCTTGGCTTAATAAGCAATCAATCAGTGTAGGTGTAATAGGATGAGTGGTTTGTACATGTTGTTAGGTACCTTGGTTACCTTAGGTATTCTGGTGACCATTCATGAATATGGCCATTTCTGGGTAGCACGTCGCTGTGGCGTGAAAGTTTTACGCTTTTCGATTGGCTTTGGTACTCCTTTGGTGCGATGGAATGACCGACATGGTACCGAGTTTGTCTTGGCCATGATTCCGCTCGGCGGCTACGTCAAGATGTTGGATGAGCGTGAGACCCAGGTAAGTCCCGCGGAGCAAAGCCAAGCTTTTAATCGTAAAACAGTGGGGCAGCGTATTGCTATTGTTGCTGCTGGTCCTGTTGCAAACTTTGCCCTCGCTTTTGTTTTATTTTGGCTTTTGGCGATGTTGGGTAATCAGGCAGTTAAGCCTGTTGTAGGAAGTGTCGTGCCAGATAGTTTAGCGCACAATGCTGGCTTACAGTCAGGGCAGGAAATTTTAGCGGTAGATGGCGAGGCTGTAACGGGGTGGGCGGATGTAAATCTGCGTTTAATCCAACGTGTTGGTGATAGTGGTAGTTTACGTGTTGATGTGCAAACGCCTGGTAACACTGCAGCAAGCCACTATACGCTGCCACTTCAAGATTGGCTGCATGGTGCTGATGCACCGGATCCAATTCGTGAGTTAGGTGTTATACCTTGGCGTCCTCAAGCTGATCCTGTAGTAGCGCAGCTTGACCCTGAAGGACCGGCACAATATGCAGGTATACAACTGCAAGATAAAATTGTGGCACTTGATCAGCATCCGGTGAGTGATTGGCAAGAAGTCGTTAATTATGTACAGGCGCGCCCAAAGGCTGCGGTATTGTTTACTGTAGAGCGTGCAGGGCAGCTGAAAGATATTTCGGTGATTCTAACTGCGCAAGATAATTATCAAGGGCAGCGAGGGTATTTAGGTGTAGGTGTGGCTGGTGGGCAATGGCCTGAGCACATGCTGCGTGAGGTGCGCTTTGGACCACTCGGCGCTGTTGTTGAAGGTGCACAGCAAACTTGGACCATGAGTGTTTTGACTTTAAGCTCGATTAAAAAGATGCTATTTGGCCAACTCTCGGTAAAAAACTTGAGTGGCCCCATCAGCATTGCTAAAGTGGCAGGCGCTTCGGCTGAAAGCGGTCTACGTAGCTTCTTGGGCTTTATGGCTTACCTCAGTATTAGCTTGGGTGTGTTGAATTTATTACCTATCCCTGTGCTTGATGGCGGACATCTGCTATTTTACCTTGTCGAATTGGTGCGCGGGCGACCTTTGTCAGAGCGCGTGCAAGGTTACGGAATGCAAATCGGTATCGCTTTAGTCCTTTGCGTGATGTTACTTGCGGTATTTAATGATTTAGCACGTTTGTAATAAAATTACTGATTCGCTGCCAGTGCGGCGGATTGTTTATATATATCGTTGAAATAGAAAGGTGTGCATGAAACGTCTGCTGCTACCTGCGGTTATATCCGCGCTAATAATTTCTGAAGCTCACGCTGCGCCCTTCACTGTCTCTGATATCCGTGTTAACGGCTTACAGCGTGTGTCTGCGGGCAGTGTATTCGGTGCTTTACCACTTAATGTTGGTGAGACTATTGATGAGCGTAGTTTGGCTGAAGCCACTCGAGCACTCTTTAAAACAGGTTTTTTCGAAGACATTCAGCTCAGTCGTGATGGTAACGTTCTGATTGTTAATCTAGTTGAACGTCCCTCGATTTCTAGCTTGGAGATCGAGGGAAATAAAGCCATCAGTAAAGATGACTTATTAAAAGGTTTGAAAGACTCTGGCTTAGCTGAGGGGGAAATCTTCCAACAGGCTACACTGGATGGTGTACGCAATGAGTTGCAGCGCCAGTATGTTGCTCAAGGGCGTTACTCAGCCAATATTGAAACCGAAGTGATTAAACAGCCACGTAACCGTGTGGCTTTAAAAATTAAAGTTAAAGAAGGCGCTGTGGCCTCCATCCAACACATTAATATTGTTGGTAACAAGGTTTTTGATGATGAAGAGCTTACGGATCTATTTGAGCTGAAAACTAAAAACTGGCGCTCATTCTTTAGTAGCAGCGACAAGTATGCTCGGGAAAAATTGTCTGGTGACTTAGAGCGTTTGCGCTCGTATTACTTTGACCGCGGTTATATCAATATGGATATAACTTCAACGCAAGTATCGATAACACCGGATAAAAAACACGTTTATATCACTGTTAACGTTGACGAAGGTGAGCAGTACACTATTCGTGATGTTAAGTTATCGGGTGACTTAAAAGTCCCTGAAGAAGATATTCGAGCTTTATTATTGTCGCGTGAAGGGCAGGTGTTTTCACGTCAAGTTATGACAACGACAACCGAATTGATTACTCGTCGTTTAGGTAACGAAGGTTATACCTTTGCTAACGTTAACGGTGTACCGGAACCGCATGATGAAGACAATACAGTCTCTTTGACCTATGTGATAGATCCGGGTAAACGTGCTTATGTCAGCCGTATTAACTTCCGTGGTAACACCAAAACTAAAGATGAGGTGTTGCGTCGTGAAATGCGTCAAATGGAAGGCGGTTGGGCTTCAACCTATTTGATTGATCAGTCTAAAACACGCTTGGAGCGCCTTGGTTACTTTAAGGAAGTTAACGTAGAAACTCCAGCAGTGCCGGGAACTGATGACCAAATTGAAGTGAACTACAGTGTACAAGAGCAGCCATCAGGCTCCATTACTGCCAGTGTTGGTTTTGCACAGAATGCGGGTTTGATTCTAGGTGGTTCTATAAGTCAAAGTAACTTCTTAGGAACTGGTAATAAAGTAAGCTTAGGTTTGACACGCAGTGATTACCAAAGTAACTATAATTTTAGTTTTGTTGATCCGTACTGGACCGTTGATGGTGTCAGTCTAGGTTACAATGCGTTTTACCGCTCTACTGACTACAGTAAGCTTAATGATGAGATTTCAAACTATACCGTTGATAGCTTTGGTGGCGGTATTAATGTGGGGTATCCGATCAGTGAAACGTCACGCTTGAATTTTGGTCTGAATGCGCAACAAGATAAGCTAAAGACGGGGCGATATACAGTTCAAGAAATTCATGAGTTTACTGAGAAAGAGGGTGATAAGTATACGAACTTTAAAGCTTCTGCTGGTTGGTCGCAGTCTGCACTGAATCGCGGTTTGATGCCTACACGCGGTCATTCGCAGAGCTTAGTGGGTGAAGTGACGATTCCTGGCAGTGATTTAAGTTTTTACCGTTTAGATTATAGCGGGCAAATTTTTGCCCCCTTGACTAAAAACTACACCTTACGTTTCCATACTGATTTAGGTTATGCCGATAGTTACGGTTCAACGTCTGAAATGCCATTTTATGAGCATTACTATGCCGGTGGCTTTAACTCAGTACGCGGCTTTAAAGACAGTAGCTTAGGTCCGCGTGGTACGCCAAGTGATAATGATCCAGATGACCCATTACCCTTTGGCGGTAACGTATTGATTCAAGGTGGTGCGGAATTATTATTCCCGATGCCTTTTGTTAAAGATCAGCGTTCGTTACGCACGGTCTTGTTCTGGGATGTAGGTAATGTGTTTGACACCAACTGTAGTAAGGCTCAGAAGAATCGTAATGAAGCAGGGTGTGGCATTAAGTACGATAATCTGGCCAGTTCTGTTGGTGTGGGCCTGACTTGGGTAACTGCGCTTGGACCGTTAAGCTTTAGTTTAGGTGCGCCAATTAAAAAGCCTGATAATGCAGATACCCAAGTGTTCCAATTCTCACTGGGTCAAACGTTCTAAATGAATTTTAACTTGATAAATAACTATGGTTTTAGGAGTGCATTATTGTGCGTAAGTTAACTCGGTTGTTTTTACTGGCTACAGTGCTAATCAGTGGCCCAGTATTTGCGAATATGAAAATCGCAGTTTTAGATTATCAGATGGCGTTATTGGAGTCTGATGAGGCTAAAAAGTATGCTGTTAATGCTGAGAAAAAATTTGGTCCACAATTGAATAAACTCAAAGGCTTAGAAAGTGATGCAAAGCGCATTCAAGACCGCTTAATTAAAGGTGGTGAGCGTATGCAACAGGCAGAACTTGAGCGTTTAGAGCTGGAGTTCAAGCAGAAGGCGCGTGACTTTCAAACTCAGTCTAAAGATTTAAATGAAGCTAAAGCATTGGAAGACCGTAAAATGCTTGAGCAATTAAAACCTAAGTTAGACAAAGCTGTTGAGGCCGTTATTAAAGCAGGTAACTACGATATCGTGCTAGAAGCAGGTGCAGTGGTTGATGTTAAGCCACAACATGATATTACGTTGCGTGTCATTGAGCGCATGAATCAGATGCGTTGATATGAAACAACTTAATTTTACCCTAGCTCAGCTGGCCGAGACTCTCGGTGCTGAGCTGCGCGGTGATGCGCAAAAAGTGATTTACGGCTTAGCAACACTGCAAGATGCAACCGAAGAGCAGCTGAGTTTTTTATCCAATCCGCACTACCGAAAACTGTTAGAACACACCCAAGCCGGTGCTTTGCTCTTATCCGCTACGGATGCTGCTGAGTACTCGGGTGACTGCTTGATTGTCGATGACCCTTATGTGGCTTATGCACAGCTGTCTCATCACTTTGATCGCACACCAAAACAAGCTGCTGGCATCCATCCTAGTGCGGTTGTAGCTGAAAGCGCTTTAATTGATTCAACTGCAAGCATTGGACCTGGCGTCGTTATTGATGAGCATGCTGTAATTGGTGCTGGTGCAAGCATTGGTGCGCAATGCTTTATTGGTGCGCGCAGCATTGTTGCAGAGGGTGGCCGTTTAGCGCCTCGAGTCACACTCTATCATGATGTTAAAATTGGTAAACGTGTGGTGATTCAATCGGGTGCAGTGATTGGCGGTGAAGGCTTTGGTTTTGCTAAGCACAAGGGAAGTTGGCATAAAATTGCGCAAATTGGTGGGGTCACCATTGGAGATGATGTTGAAATTGGTGCTAATACCACGATTGATCGTGGTGCTTTGTCAGATACCTTAATTGGTAATGACGTTAAGTTAGATAACCAAATTCAAATCGCTCATAATGTGCAAATTGGTGATCATACAGCGATTGCAGCCTGCGTAGGTATCTCTGGTAGCGCAAAAATTGGTCGTCATTGTATGTTGGCCGGCGGAGTAGGGTTAGTCGGTCATATCGATATCTGTGATAACGTATTTATTACAGGCATGACAATGGTAACGCACTCAATTACTGAACCTGGGGCTTATTCATCAGGTACAGCAATGCAACCGGCAGCTGATTGGAAGAAAAGTGCCGTGCGTTTCCGTCAGCTCGATGATTTAGCTAAACGGGTCCGGACATTGGAAAAAAACAATCAGAAGTGACCTTTAATATAGATATATCATCTGATTCTTTATCGAACTTTATTGCTATTGGTTTTTTTAAATTTAGCGTATTAAGTGCCGTTAGATTACAGGTGATAGGCCTGTGTATATGGTATTCACAGCCTCACTTATTTGATCAAGGCTTTATATAAATGATGGACATCAACGAAATTCGTCAGCTATTACCACATCGTTATCCGTTTTTGCTTGTGGACCGTGTGGTAGATGTTGATTTAGAGCAGAATACAATTCATGCCTATAAAAATGTAACGATTAATGAGCCTTTTTTTAACGGTCACTTTCCGCAGCATCCAATTATGCCAGGTGTACTGATTATTGAAGCTATGGCTCAAGCGGCAGGTGTGCTGGGCTTTAAAATGATGGATGCGTCACCAGACGATGGTACGCTGTATTATTTTGTTGGGTCTGATAAGTTACGCTTTCGTCAGCCGGTAGTTCCTGGAGATCGACTTGAGCTTAAAGCGAGTTTTATCAGTGCTAAGCGCGGTATTTGGAAGTTTAACTGCGAAGCCAGTGTGGGTAATAAAATAGTCTGTTCAGCTGAAATTATTTGTGCGGAACGTAAGCTATGAGTTTAATTGATCCTAGAGCCATTATTGATCCGTCAGCGAAGCTTGCGGATGATGTAACTGTTGGACCCTGGACGGTCATTGGTCCAGAGGTTGAAATTGGCGCTGGATCAATTATTGCCTCACATGTGGTGATTAAAGGGCCAACGCGTATTGGCTGCAATAACCATATTTATCAGTTCTCCTCCGTTGGTGAGGACACTCCTGATTTAAAATACCGTGGTGAAGCGACGCGCTTAGTTATTGGTGATAATAATGTGATTCGTGAAGGGGTCACAATTCATCGTGGGACAGTGCAAGACCGGTCGGAAACAACCATTGGTAATCATAATTTAATTATGGCCTATGCACATATTGGCCATGATAGCGTGTTGGGCAATCATTGTATTATCGTCAATAACACAGCTCTAGCCGGTCATGTGCATATTGATGATTGGGCGATTTTGTCGGGCTACACCTTGGTGCATCAGTATTGTCATATTGGTGCCCATAGTTTTACCGCAATGGGTACAGCCGTAGGGAAAGATATCCCCGCTTTTATTACTGCTGCAGGTAATCCAGCACAAGCGCGGAGCATGAACTTTGAAGGTATGCGTCGCCGTGGGTTTTCTACTGAGGCGATTCAAGCCTTACGCCGAGCTTACAAGGTGGTTTATCGTCAAGGCTTAACGATTGATGCTGCTTTAAGTGCACTGGAAAACAGTGCAGCAGAATTCCCTGAGGTAGCACTATTTTGTGATTCGATTCGCAAATCTTCACGTGGTATTACTCGCTAATGCTAGGCGTGCAAGCACCTTTAAAAGTTGCTTTAGTTGCTGGAGAAGCATCGGGCGATATATTGGGTGCAGGCTTGATGCAAGCACTGCGCAGACATTCCCCGCATATTGAGTTTATTGGTGTTGGCGGTCCACTAATGGAAGCGCAAGGCTTGACTTCGTACTTTCCAATGGAGCGTTTAGCCATTATGGGGTTAGTGGAAGTGCTAGGACGTCTGCCAGAATTGTTGGCACGCCGTAAGCGCCTGATTAAAACCCTAATTGAGCAAAAGCCAGATGTTTTTATTGGCATTGATGCGCCGGACTTTAATCTCAATATTGAACTGAAGCTGCGCCAAGCGGGCATTAAGACTGTGCACTATGTCAGCCCATCTGTGTGGGCTTGGCGACAGAAGCGTGTATTTAAAATTCGCAAAGCTTGCGATTTAATGCTGACTTTATTGCCTTTTGAAGCGCAGTTTTATAAAGCGCATCAGGTGCCTGTATGCTTTGTTGGTCATCCTTTGGCTGACAGTATAGCGATGAAACATGATCCTTCGCCGGCTCGTGAGCAATTAGGATTGCCTCGTGATGCACAAGTGGTTGCCTTACTCCCAGGGAGCCGTGGTGGAGAAGTGGCGAAGTTAGGTGGCTTGTTTGTAGAAACAGCGCGTCTATTACTGGCTGAAAAACCGCAGCTGCGTTTTATTATTCCAGCAGCTAATGCTGCCCGTCAGCAACAGTTGGCTGAAATCATAAAAGATATGCCGAATCTACCCATTGAGATTTTAGCAGGACAGTCACAAACTGCACTGCAGGCTTGTAATGTGGTGCTCATTGCGTCAGGTACGGCAACGCTTGAGGCAATGTTGTTTAAAAAGCCTATGATAGTGGCTTATAAACTTGCACCGACTAGCCATTGGTTACTCAAAAAGATGGTCAAAAGCCCGTATGTTTCGTTGCCCAATTTATTAGCAGCAGAAATGCTTGTGCCAGAGTTTATCCAGGATGCAGCCACGCCAGAGGCTTTGGCTGAGGCTGTTTTGGAACAGCTTGAAGATGGTTCGAAGCAGATACAGCGATTTGCTGAACTGCATGAGTCGATACGTTGTAATGCTTCTGAACGGGCAGCTCAAAGTGTTTTGCAACTGGTTGAGTTTCGGTGATGCAGTTGGATTTATTACAGCAAGCGGATACAGCTAAGCGTATTGCTGGGGTAGATGAGGTTGGGCGTGGGCCTTTATGTGGTCCGGTTGTAACTGCGGCAGTGATTCTTGATCCATTACGTCCTATTGCGGGTCTTAATGATTCAAAAAGACTCACAGAGAAAACACGTGAGGCTTTATTTGATGAGATTCAAGAGAAAGCTTTAGCTTGGTGCATTGCCCGTGCGGATGTTGAGGAAATTGATCGCTTGAATATTCTACAGGCGACCATGCTAGCTATGCAGCGTGCGGTTGAGGGGTTATCCATTCGGCCTGACTTGGCATTAATTGATGGTAATCGTTGCCCCAAGTTGAGTATGCCAAGCGAGGCGGTGGTGCAAGGAGATGGCTTAATCGCGCAAATTTCTGCTGCATCAATTTTAGCTAAGGTCAGCCGTGATCGTGAAATGGTTGAGTTGGATGCGATATATCCTGGTTATGGGATTGCTAAGCATAAAGGTTACCCTACACCTGCACATTTGAAGGCGTTGCAAGAATTGGGTCCCACACCTATTTACCGCCGCTCATTTGCTCCAGTGCGGCGTTTTTTTGAAGAGCCATAATTATGGGTTATTCAGCAATCTGTAATTCTCTTGCTTTAGTGTAGGCGTAGCGAATTTTTTCATATTCAAAGGGGGAGTTCAGTTGGCCGTAGCGCAGTTTGGTGATGTAGCGCTGATCAACGATTTGTAAGCCATAAATTTCTGGATTACGCCGGCTAGTTTCCGCCATATTCATCCAATCTACGGCTTTATCTAAACTGAAATCGGCCACAATACCACCAGTGTCACGTGCGTTTGATGGGCCTAGGAATGGCAGCATCAAATAAGGTCCTGGCGGTACACCGTAAAAGCCAAGCGTTTGACCAAAGTCTTCTTTGTGCTTTATTAATCCCATTTTGCTTGCTGGATCCCATAGACCTCCTATACCGAGGATCGTATTAAATAAAATACGGGCTGTAGTTTCCATGCTACGGTGACCTTTCAGCTGCAAGATATTATTAGCTAGAGTTGGGATTTCCCCGAGATTACTAAAGAAGTTGCTGACACCTTTGCGAATAAAGTGGGGCGTAACTGTGCTGTAGCCTCGCACGGCGGGCAAAAATACCCATTGATCAAAACGGTAATTGAAGTGATAAACACGACGATTCCATTGCTCTAAAGGGTCGCTGATATGCAGTGCATCAAGAGTAGCGCGCTCAAATTCAAAGACATCTTGCTGAGAATTAAATTGCAATTGTTGTAGTGGGTTTTTAAAACCGTCAGCATCAATATTTTCTGCCCAACTGGCTTGAAAAGCTGCTAAGCAGAGTACGCTTCCAGCGCTAAGGCTACGTAATAAGCGGGCTTTACTCATGGAAAAACTCCAGTATGTCGGCAGCATTATCGCGGTAATCTAAATTACCTAAGTGTCCACCATAGGGGTAAATGGTTGCGCGCTCACCAAAGTGTTGCTTTAAAAACCCTAGATCACCGGGGCCTAAAATAATGTCATCAGCATTATGCATGACCGCTATTTTGTGATTGGCTTTTAAATAACCTGACAGTGCATACAGACTGCTGGCATAAGTGAGTTTTTCTAGGTCAGAGCCCTTACTGCGAATGCTCATTTTATCTTTGAAGTGCACTCGCCATAGCGGCAGTAATTGTTTTTCGATATAGCATTCAAAGTCACATAGTAAAGCTTTTTTAAAGTAGGGGGTGAGGCTGGTACCATCATAAATTCGTTTTTGGATGGGAGTGATCATACCGCGGCGGTTAATGAGATCCGATGTGAAGTTGATATCGGCGGCAGCAAAACGAAAGACACTGCCAATGAGCATAGCTAATTCATTAGAGGTCAATTTTTGTGATGAGCTTTGTAGTTCAAATAGGACTGCTTCATCAAAATTGAAGTGTCCCTTGCTGCTGAAATAGTGGGTGATTTTATCCAGCATCAACTGATAAAACGTACGAGGGTCTTGCTCATCGAGTACTTGAGTATGAACGAGCCGGTTTAGATTGCTCACTGAAGTATAGAGATTCACTGGAGGATTCAGTAATAGTACTCGCTTGAAATTAAAGGTGCCTTCGCGTTCATCTAAGTGGCTGACAAAGGCTGCTTGTAAGCCCCCTAAGCTGTAACCGGTTAAATGCCACGCAGTGACCTCAAGATTACTTTGTTGTTGTTTAATGGCGCGCATGACTGCATATAAGTCAAATGCATCCTGTGGTGAGTAGCCTGGTGTTGCGTAAGGGGAGGCGCCCACCATGAAATCATAAGAGGTAGGCGAGGAAATTTGTGCAACGTGAAAGCCTGCTCCATAAAACAGCTTCTTTAAGTACTCCATAGTACCGCTAGTATAGTGTGCGCCTGTACCAGCAATAATAAAAACTAAGGGGGCTGGTCCTTTTTGCGATGCTAAGCGGTAGCGAAAAGTTTTTACGGGCCAGAAGTTGCTAGGTAAAGAATGTTCGCGTTCTGGGCGCAAACGTAAAGTGTAATCATGCTGGTGAATATTGTCACTATCCGGTAGAGGCGGACGCAATGCGCTTGGAGTGCCAGCAATGGTAGCTTCAAATGGACTGTGCAGTGGGAACTGGTAATCAGTAGACACCTCTTTAGCTTGGCTGGAGAGCGAGAAAGTACTCAGTAAGCTGAGGACAAGTAGAAGTGGCGTGAGCAAGCGTTTACACATAACAGTATCTCGCAGGGGGAGCTGAAGCGTCGAGTGTATCTAGGACGCTAGGATTGGAGCTGTAATTAAGTGAATAGCTGTAGGCCTAAGGTTGATATCTGATCCCTTACTTTGAAGCATAGCTGCTACTTTAGCAGCTATGCTTTGAGGGGCTTACATCTTACATGACACGCTGACCTGGGCGAGCTCCTGCGTCAGGGCTGAGTAGATAGATTTCTTTACCGCCAGGGCCAGCAGCCAGTACCATGCCTTCAGATGTGCCAAATTTCATTTTACGTGCTGCGAGGTTGGCAACATATAAAGTGAGACGGCCTTCTAAGACTGAAGGGTCGGGGTAGGCGCTTTTAATACCTGAGAAGACATTGCGTTTGACTCCACCTAAATCGAGAGTCAGTTGTAATAGCTTATCTGCACCTTCGACAAAGTTTGCTTTTTCAATTAAGGCAATGCGCAAATCCACTGCTGCAAAGGTATTGAAGTCAATTTCTTTAGCTAGTGGTTCTTTATCTAACTCGCCATTGCTGTTGTTTGTTTCGGTGTTGGTAGCATTTTCCATTTCTAATAAATCTTCTTTTGATGATTCAATCATAGCTTCGATATTTTTCGGGTCGATACGCGTTAATAAAGGGGTGAATGGATTGAGCTGGTGCTCACCTAGATACACGCCGAGATCGTTCCAATCCAGTGCTGAGACGTTAAGGAACTGCTCAGCATCAGCTGCAAGTTTAGGCAGTACGGGTTTGAGTAAAATAATCAGTTGCTTAAAGAGATTAATTGCCTGTGAGCAAACGGCTTGAACTTGCGCTTGTTGGCCTTCTACTTTATTCATCGCCCAAGGTGCTTGATCGGCAATCCAAGCGTTAGCGGCATCGGCCAACGCCATGGTTTCACGCATGGCTCGAGCAAAATCACGGGTCTCGAAGGCTTTGGCGATCGAAGGGGTTGCTGTTTGGAATTTATCCCATAGTTCAGGATTAGGTATTTCAGCAACAAGTTTGCCCGCATTACCTTTTTGAATAAATCCTGCTGTACGGCTAGCAATGTTGACAACTTTACCGACTAAGTCAGAGTTAACCTTTTGAATAAAGTCTTCAAGATTGAGGTCTAGATCTTCCACACCGCGCCCGAGTTTCGATGCGTAGTAGTAGCGCAAATATTCTGGGTTAAGGTGATCAAGATAGGTACGTGCCTTGATAAAGGTGCCTCGTGACTTAGACATCTTTGCACCATTGACGGTTAAGTAACCATGTACATTTACTGCTGTTGGTTTGCGGAAACCAGCTCCTTCGAGCATGGCTGGCCAGAATAAAGCGTGGAAATTGATGATGTCTTTACCAATAAAATGGTAGAGCTCCGCTTGAGAGTTTTTGTTCCAAAACTCATCAAAATCCAGTTCTGGGCGGCGTGCGCACAGGTTTTTAAAACTGGCCATATAGCCAATGGGGGCATCAAGCCAAACGTAGAAGTATTTGCCTGGCGCACCTGGAATTTCAAAGCCAAAATAAGGTGCATCACGGGATATATCCCACTCTTGTAAGCCGCTGTCGAGCCATTCTGCAAGTTTATTGGCAACAGAGTCTTGTAAGGTGCCACTGCGGGTCCACTCTGTTAGCATGCTTTCAAAGTGAGGCAGCTTAAAGAAATAATGTTCCGAGTCTTTTAAAACTGGTGTGGCACCGGAAATAGCTGAATGTGGATCTTTAAGTTGAGTTGGGTGATATGTGGCACCACATTTCTCGCAGTTATCACCGTACTGATCAGGTGTTGAACATTCTGGGCAGGTGCCTTTAATAAAACGGTCAGCTAAAAACATGCCTTTTTCAGGATCAAAGTACTGTGTCACTGAACGTGTAGCAATGTGACCGGCTTGTTTTAGACGCTTATAAACTTCTTCTGACAGCTCTCGGTTTTCTTCACTGTGAGTGGTATAGAAATTATCAAAATCAACTAAGAAATCGGCAAAGTCAGCGCTATGTTCGGCGTGGACATTATCAATCAGCTGCTCAGGGGTGATGCCTTCGTGTTCAGCGCGCAACATGATTGCTGAACCATGGGCATCGTCAGCGCAGACATAAACGCATTGATTGCCGCGCATTTTTTGAAAGCGAACCCACATATCAGTTTGAATATACTCAAGCATATGGCCTAGGTGGATAGAACCGTTGGCATAGGGGAGGGCGCTGGTCACTAAAATTTTGCGGGCTTCGCTCATGGTCTTCCTAACTACTAAAAGTGAATAGAAATAAGCAGTCTACTATATAGGCACTGGCCGTTTTTTTCACCCCTTGTGCTAGTTTGGTTTGTCTAGGGTTGAGGTCTTAGTGGTTAGATTAGGTTAGAATGCCTATCGTTTAGTCTATTTTGCAGTGGAGAACATCATGAGTGCAGTAACCCGAGCTGCGGTTGAAGAAACCCTGAGTGGCTTGATAGACCCTAATTTAAATGCAGATCCGGTAAGCGCAGGTTGTGTGCGTGCTATTGATATTCAAGGCGATCGTGTTGCTGTACAACTGGAGTTGGGCTACCCCGCAGATCAATTTAAAGCGGGTTGGGCACAGATGCTAAAAATGAGTCTGGAGCAGATGCCAGGTTTAAGCAGCGCAGAAGTCAGTGTTACGACTGATATTAAGGCCGCGCCGAGTAAGGCAGAAGTTCCTACTTTAGCTGGTGTAAAAAATGTGATTGCAGTGGCTTCAGGCAAAGGTGGCGTAGGTAAATCAACTACTGCAGCAAACTTGGCTTTAGCCTTAGCTCGCGAAGGGGCACGTGTTGGCATTTTAGATGGTGATATCTACGGGCCGAGCCAGGGCATTATGTTTGGTGTGCCAAGTGGAACGAAGCCTGTTATTCGTGATGAAAAGTATTTTGTGCCAATTCAGGCGCATGGTGTCTCCATTATGTCGATGGCTTTTTTAGCCACTGATAATACGCCCATGGTATGGCGTGGGCCTATGGCATCTGGTGCTTTATTACAAATGATCACCCAAACAGCTTGGGATAATTTAGATTACTTAGTCGTAGATATGCCGCCAGGCACTGGCGATATTCAACTGACTTTAGCGCAAAAAGTGCCAGTAGCTGGTGCCGTGATTGTGACCACACCCCAAGATATTGCTTTGCTTGATGCGCGCAAGGGAATTGAGATGTTCCGTAAGGTGAACATTCCAATTTTAGGTGTGGTAGAAAACATGGCTGTGCATATTTGCTCTAATTGTGGCCATGCCGAACACTTATTTGGTGAAGGGGGAGGTGAGCGCTTGGCAGAGAGCTATAGCGCTGAGCTGCTTGCCTCATTACCTTTATCTATGGCTATTCGCTTGCAGTGCGATGGTGGTAAACCCACAGCAGGAGCTGATCCTGAAAGCCAAATTGCGCTAGTGTATCAGCAGTTGGCACGTACCGTAGGCGCTCGTTTAAGTGTGTTAAATGCGCAAGGCAGTGCTATGCCTAATATTGAAATCAGTGATGATTAAGCGGGACCTGTGTATGACAAAGGCATTTGCTTGCAGATGCCTTTGCTTTATTAAGGAGAAGTAAGAAAATGAGTTTTAATGTTTATCTTTCCGGAGAGATTCATACCTCATGGCGTGAAGAAATTCAGCAGGGAGCTGAAGCTTTAGGCTTAGATGTTGTTTTTACTGCACCTGTGACTGATCATGATGCGAGCGATGCTGCAGGGGATCACCTTGGTGCGCAAGAAAATAACTTTTGGCGAGATCATCAATCGGCAAAAGTGAATGCCATTCGCACTAAAACTTTAATCGAGCAAAGCGATTTAGTGGTAGTTCGTTTTGGTGATAAGTATAAACAGTGGAATGCTGCGTTTGATGCGGGTTATTGTGCTGCTTTAGGTAAGCCTTATATTACTTTGCATACAGAGGATATTGTCCATCCGTTGAAGGAAGTGGATGCAGCCGCGATGGCGTGGGCGACGACGTCGGAGCAGGTTGTTGAAATTTTACGTTATACTCTGCAAGGCTGATTTAGTTAATAAAAAGCGCGCTTTAAGCGCGCTTTTTATTTCAGTGAAGCACTCATTCAACGCGTTTAATGCTTTGAATGAGAACGGGTTCAACGGGTACATTCTGGTGCATTTGGTAGCTGCCTGTTGTAACTTGAGCGATCTGATCAACAATAGGCATGCCGCGTACCACTGTGGCAAACACAGCATAGCCAAAGTCGCGAGAGCTATGGTTTAAAAAGTCATTGTCAGCATGGTTGATAAAAAATTGCATGGTTGCTGAATGTGGTGCGCTGGTACGAGCCATGGCTACAGTGCCGCGATCATTGCGTAAACCGTTATTGGCTTCGTTTTTAATAGCAGGTCGAGTATCTTGTTGTTGCATTTTGCTATCAAAACCACCCCCTTGAATCATAAAACCTGGGATGACGCGATGAAAAATGGTTCCGTCATAACGTTGCTCATCCACATAACCGAGAAAGTTTTGTACGGTAATGGGAGCTTTTTCGGCATTGAGTTCTAATTCAATTTCGCCAAAATTAGTATGGATCACCACGTGAGGGTTATTAGCAGCGAGCGTGGTCTGTGCCGTAAATAACAGGCAAGCAGAGAGTAAAATTTTCTTGAGCATAGTGACCTCGATGTCTAAGCGTAGCAGGGTTGCCCTAGCATTTTGGGGCGGCTGATTACGTGAGTAGGTTATGGGATGAGCAGTTTAGCATGGAGCGCTAGTGGGCTATAGAGTCGTTTGTAGGTCATTGGGATAGGGTTAAGCGAGCCAACTAAGCACGAGTCCAATCAAAGCTGATGATTTGAGCAATATGCTGTGCATTTAAGAGGTGTAGCAAAACACGGTCCAGCCCTAGTGCAACACCAGAGCAATCTGGTAAACCATATTCTAATGCGCTGATCAAATGTGCATCATGTGGACGTTGTGTATCTTGCAATTCATGTTTGAAGCGTTCGAGCTGCTGTTTTGCATCAGTGAGTTCGTGGTACCCATTGGCCAGTTCCATGCCGTTAAAAAATACTTCAAAACGTTGAGCAATAGTGATGCCTTCGGCATTGTTAGCGAGCCGAGCTAAAGCTGCTTGTGAGGCTGGAAATTCGCTGATAAATACTAGTGTGTTTTTGGGTAAAGCCGGCTCAACTTGGTGGCTCATAATGATATCGAGCCAACCGTCACGATTGAGGTCTAAATCAGCATTGGCAAGTTGCTGACCCAGTGCTGAGATCTGATTCGCACTACAGTGATGTATATCGAGCTGTGCATAGGTTTGCATGGCTTGTGCATAAGAAAGATGCAGGCAGGGAAGCGGGTTAAAGCGTTCGCTTAAGAGTATTTTAAGTAAGTCTGCCACCTCATCCATTAATTGAGGTAATGACCAACCCACACGATACCACTCCAACATGGTAAATTCCGGATTGTGGCGTTTACCAGCTTCGCCTTGACGAAAGACTTTGCAAATCTGATAGATATCACCGTAGCCTGCACATAACATGCGTTTCATTGCGTACTCAGGTGAAGTATGTAGCCAGCGTTGATCAGCTTGTATAGGCGTGATGTTGGGGTCGGCAACTGGGGCCTGGCAGAGTAGGGGCGTTTCCACTTCAAGCACATCGCGGTTATAAAAATACTCACGAATGTTACGGTATAGTTGTTGGCGCGCTACTAAAGCACTGCGTGGCGCACTAGGTGACCATGTATGCATAGTCAATGAAGTCCTGTTGAAGATCGGAAAATAAATAAGGGAGCTTCAAGCTCCCTTATCATGATACTGGTTAAAGCTTAGGCACGACTGACGTATTCGCCAGTACGGGTATCAATTCTAAGTTTTTCACCTTCTACGATAAACAGTGGTACACGTACTACAGCTCCGGTGCTAAGCTTAGCGGGTTTAGAGCCGCCCTGAGCAGTATCACCTTTTAAGCCTGGGTCCGTTTCAATCACATCCAGCTCAACAAAGTTTGGTGCGGATACTGAAACAACAGCATCGTTGTATAGTAAAACTTCATAAACCACTTGTTCTTTAAGCCATTTGATTGTGTCGCCTAAAGCTTCGCGGCTAGCACCGAGCTGCTCAAACGAGCCATCTGTGGCCATGAAGTACCAGAATTCGTCATCTGAGTATAAGTACTCCATGTCACGTTCAACGATATCAGCGCTTTCTACGCTTTCACCGGACTTAAATGTACGCTCCCAGACGCGTTGAGTGCGGATGTTACGCAGCTTTACGCGGCTAAATGCTTGGCCTTTGCCTGGCTTAACAAACTCGATATCAATCATGATACAAGGTTCATTATCGACCAAGACGCGCAGTCCTGGTTTGAATTCGTTGGTAGAATAGTTGGCCATAATGCAATCCTGTCGTGTTTAAGGTCTTATTAAATGCCTATTGTAGCGCAAACCGAGAATATTTTTATTAAAACAGATTGGAGACACGTGCTTGCACAGTCTCTACGCAGTAGTGATGAGTTATTAGCAGCACTGGAACTGCATCCAGAGAATTTTCCTGATGGGCTCAGTGCAGCCAAGCAGTTTCCTGTCTTGGTGCCACGCCCATTTATGCAGCGTATGCAAAAAGGTAATCCTCGTGACCCCCTATTATTGCAGGTCTTGCCACAACGGGTCGAGGAAGAAATGCACCCAGGTTACACCGTCGATCCATTAGGTGAGCAAAACACGAATGTTGCTACGGGAATTATTCATAAATATCACGGGCGCGTATTGTTATTGGCTGCCAGTGGATGTGCAGTAAACTGCCGTTATTGCTTTCGTCGGCACTTTCCTTACAACGAAAATCGATTGGCTCGGGCACAGTGGCAGTCTGCCTTAACTTATATCGCGCAAGACGCCAGTATCAGCGAAGTGATTTTAAGTGGTGGTGACCCTCTGATGCTGCAGGATGAGCATTTAGCAGAGTTGATTGAGCAGATATCAGGGATTGAACATGTGCAGCGTTTGCGCATTCATTCACGCTTGCCGGTCGTGATCGCTGAGCGATTAACAGATCAACTCACTGAAATTTTAACGGCTACGCGCTTGCGCAGCAGTTTAGTATTGCATGTTAATCACCCGCAAGAGTTGTCGCCGTTACATGCAGAGCGTTTACTGAAATTGCGTCAAGCAGGGGTGACCTTGCTTAACCAGACAGTACTGCTTAAAGGTGTGAATGATACAGCAGAGGTGCTGATTGAACTCAGTGAGCAGCTTTTTAATCATTATTTGTTGCCATATTACTTGCATGTGTTAGATCGCGTGCAAGGCGCACAACATTTTGATGTGAGCAGCGCTCAGGCATATGCTTTATATCAACAAATGTTGGCTCGCTTACCTGGCTACTTAGTACCAAAGCTAGTGCGTGAGGAGGCTGGGCAACCGCACAAAACGCCATTACATGCTTTTTAACATTAAAACCTAGATAAAGTGCCTCAAGATAGACGGGGCTTGTTACACTGAGCGTTGTATTTACTAAGGTTAGAGATTCTGTGAGCACAACAACTGATTTTGCAAGTTTGCCGTTGCCGGCGGCGTTATTAAGTAACTTAAATGATCTAGGCTATAGCCGTATGACTGCGATTCAAGCGCAAAGCCTGCCGGTGATTTTGAAAGGCAAGGATGTTATTGCCCAAGCTAAAACAGGGAGTGGTAAAACGGCTGCTTTTGGTGTTGGTGTGTTATCACCATTGAATCCGCGTTACTTTGGCTGCCAAGCTCTAGTATTGTGTCCAACTCGCGAGTTGGCAGATCAAGTGGCTAAAGAAATTCGTCGCTTAGCTCGCGCGTTGGATAACATTAAAATCCTCACACTATGTGGTGGTGTACCTTTTGGCCCGCAAATTGGCTCTTTAGAGCATGGCGTGCATATTGTGGTCGGCACGCCAGGACGTATTTTAGAGCATGCTCGTAAAGGGACGTTGGACTTGTCTGGGTTGAACACCTTGGTGTTAGATGAGGCGGACCGAATGTTGGATATGGGGTTTTATGACAGCATTGCCAGCATTGTTGAATTCACGCCAAAACGCCGTCAGACGCTCTTATTTTCAGCTACTTATCCTGAGGGTATTCAGCAATTGGCAGCGAGCTTTTTGCGGGAACCGGCGCATATTGAAGCTGATATTGAACATGCCGAGTATCAGATAGAGCAACATTTTTACGAAATCACTCCTGAGCAGCGTGAAGCAGCTGTTGAGCGTTTATTACGACATTATCGACCAGAAGCTTGTGTGGCATTTTGCTTTACTAAGCAACAAACGCAAGACTTGGCCAATTATCTCAATAGCCAGAAAATATCAGCACTGGCACTGCACGGCGACTTAGAGCAGCGTGACCGTGATCAGGTGTTGACGTTATTTAGTAATCGTAGCTGCTGTGTTTTGGTCGCTACAGATGTGGCTGCACGTGGATTGGATATTGATGACCTGCCCATGGTGATTAATGTTGAGTTGGCACGTGATCCTGAAATTCATACCCACCGTATTGGTCGAACGGGGCGCGCAGGTGCTAAAGGGATAGCCATCAGTTTAGTTGCACCTAAAGAAGGGCAGCGTGCTAACGCTATTGAAGAGCAACTGAAAAGGCCATTGAACTGGCATGCGATGAATGGTTTGAAGGTGTCTGATGATCGACCTTTATTACCAATAATGGCAACTTTGTGTATATCAGCGGGCCGTAAAGATAAATTACGTCCTAGTGACATTTTAGGTGCATTGACTGGGATCGGCGGTCTTAAAGGCACGCAGGTGGGTAAGATTTCTATTTTTGATCATCAGGCTTATGTTGCTGTTGAGCGTTTGTTAGCACGCGAAACGCAGCAGCGTTTAGAAGCAGGTAAAATTAAAGGTCGCAGCTTAAAAGTGCGAGTGCTTTAGCCGTCTGCTTGGATTTCGTGTACTTTTTAATCAATTGCTAGCAGAATTTCTCCAGCTTTTAGGTGGTGGGATGAGTGCGATTTTGATCTTGCCTTTAGGTGTTTGCATGATGAAATAAAAATTCAGTCTTAAGCATGGATGGGCTTGAAAGTAAGTGCTATTAGATATAAGTGTGAATTCAGTCTTTTTCTCAATTATCATTTGATACTTGTCACCAAGTAACGCAGAAAAGTATTTGATGCTGTTGTATCGAGCAGAGCAAAAGAGATTTTTGACCGACACTGCCACCTGCTCGGACGGCACCAAGCTGGAAGCGGGCCGCTTCTATCGTGGCCTTGAGGAAAAATTAGCCATAGTACAACGGGCTAGAAATAAAACCCAAGTCAAAACCCTTCACGCTAAGATTGCTAACCGTAGAGAAAGACGCATTGCACAAGTTTAGCCGTAAGCTGGTCAATCGCTGCGGTGAAATCTATGTGGGTAATGTCAGTAGCTTAAAACTCGTTAAAACCACGATGGCCAAGTCAGTGATGGATGCTGGCTGGGGTCAATTAAAAACAATGCTGGACTATAAATGCGCTCACGCAGGCATTGTTTTTAAGGAAATTGACGAGGCATACACCACCTAAACCTGTTCGAGTTGTGGCAACTTTCCCGAATCGAGGCCGAAAGGTATCGTAGGGCTTGGAATAAGAGAATGGACGAGTGGTGGGTGTGGCGTTACTCACGTAAACGCAGTGCAAGAAATTCTTGCAGCTGGGTATGTTGTCGAGCAGTAGGAGTCCACGCTTTTAGTGCGGGGAGAATATCAATTGCGTAGTGGTGTCAGTAGATCGCTTAGCCCATTGTGATCGATTTCATGCATGAGCTCGAGTAGTCGCCCTAAGTCGTTTTTCGGAAAACCCTTTCGGGCAAACCAGTTTAAATATTGCCCAGGTAGGTCGGCAATGAGGCGACCTTGGTATTTTCCAAATGGCATACGTATAGTTACGAGACGTTGTAAGTCGTTGGGTTGCATAGCTTAATTACATAAGAATGGGTGAGACTGCTATAGTCGCAAATATTATCTAGATGTGCACCTGTGTCTAACATTAAACTTAAATTATAAGCTTAGCTCTTATTTTCTTGTTCAAGAGGGATCAAATGATTGTAAAAGGTTTGCGTAATGGCTTAGGCCAACTCATTATTTTCGGTGACTGGTTAACCCGTCCAAAGCCGCAGCAGCGCACTGTAGAAAAACAGGCAGAGGTTGATGAAGCTACCGCTTCTTTGGCTCTATACCAATTTAAAGCGTGCCCTTTTTGCGTAAAAGTACGACGTGCCATGCATGCCTTAAATTTAACAGTAGAACTACGTGATGCAAAAAATAATGAACAGTTCCGTCAAGAACTGCTCGAGCAAGGTGGTCGCATTAAGGTGCCATGTTTACGCATTGAAGAGCAGGGGGGCGTGCGTTGGATGTATGAGTCCAATGATATTATTGCTTATCTAAAAGAGCGATTTGCGTAATTTTTCTTGCCCTTAAAGAGTGGTGCTCTTCGCTTCATGGATTGCAACTCGGTTACAGCGAACATAATGGCAGTTTGCGCTTATGCTTATGCCTATTAACCATTTAACAGGCTAGAATTTTAAACCTACACTTTAAGCATTCTTCTTATGTTGGAGCCAGTAATGAGCAATATTAATGTTGAGCAAGTACTCAGTGTCCATCACTGGAATGAGAGCTTGTTCAGTTTTAAAACCACCCGCGATACTAGTTTGCGTTTTGAGAATGGGCAGTTCGTGATGATTGGTTTAGAGGTCGAAGGACGACCTTTAATGCGTGCCTACTCCATTGTGAGCCCAAATTATGAGGATCATCTGGAGTTTTTTAGCATTAAGGTTCCAGATGGTCCATTAACATCGCGTTTGCAGCATGTAAAAGCTGGTGATTTGATCCGTATCAGTAAAAAACCAACGGGTACTTTGTTGCTCAGTGATTTGTTACCGGGAAAAAACTTGTATCTGTTTAGTACTGGAACAGGATTGGCACCTTTTATTAGTGTGATCCAAGACCCTGAAACATATGAGCGTTTTGAGAAGGTTATTTTAGTGCACGGTGTGCGCCGTGTGAGTGACTTGGCTTACAGTGATTTTATTACTGAGAACTTGCCTAAACATGAGTATTTTGGTGAGCAAATACGCGAGAAGTTGATTTATTACCCAACGGTAACGCGTGAGTCCTTTCGCAATGAGGGACGGATTACCGAGCTGATGCGCAGTGGTAAGCTGTTTACAGATATTGGCTTACCAACCATTAATCCTGGGCAAGATCGCGCTATGATTTGTGGGGGGCCCGATATGCTTCAAGATATTAGTGCAATGTTGGATGAGTTTGGTATGCAAGTATCGAAGCGCATAGGGCATGCCGCTGACTATGTGATTGAACGTGCTTTTGTAGAAAAATAAGATTCAGATGTTGTTTTATTTTCTAATAAAATACTTGCTTGAGCCGAGCACCGTATTGGCTTTTTTTCGTTGCAGAATGCCTAAGATCCGAGTTCGATAGTGTTTCGAACTCGGATTTTTTTAGCGTAAGAACTCAAAAACTTTTTCAGCAATATCGCCGGCAGCTTGTCCAGGGTTTTGACGAATTGCACTTTCTTTCTCAGCCATAACACTAAATAAACCATTTAAGGTTTGTTCAGTTACGTAGCTTTCTAAAGAAGCATCTTTAGCATCAATGACCCCATAGTTTGCTGCTTGTGTAGCAAAGTTGTTGTATTGCTGGGCTAAATTTGATGTTTTTGTTGCTTGTTGAATGATAGGTAGGAAACGATTGCGCAGTTGGTCGCGGCTGCTACGGGCTAGGTAGCTAGTGGCGGAGTCTTCAGGGCCGGTTAGGATATCTTTAGCGTCAGTTAGTGACATGTTTTTAATCGCATCAAGCAGGAGCACTTGTGCTTGTGGAATAGCTTTTTCTGCTGCGCTGTTCATGCTAGCTTCTAGAGCAGCCACTTGCTGGCCCTGGCCAAGCATTTTCATCGCTTGAGCTGCTTTTCCTAAATTGCCAGGCAGGCTAATTTGTACCTTAGGGTTGCTGCTAAAACCACCAGGTTGTCCTAACTGCTCAACAGCAAGGCGTGCACTTTGCTCAAGAATGGAACGTAAATCATTATGAGTTTGTGTTGGGGACTGCGCTTGGTTTTGGCTCACAATTTGGCCTAAATCACTGATAGAGAAGGCGTAGGCTTGAGCAGTAAACACCAGTCCTATGAATCCAATTAGATAAATACGCATAGTGTTTTTCCTCGGTAGGTGTTGCGTTTAAACAGCGTTTTTGCATACCTGCTCGGGAAGTAATGTTGCTGCTTCACGATCTAAGACAATGGTTAGGTTGTTATGTTTTTTCAATGCGCTTGCCGGTAGGCTTTCGTCGATCGAGCTGTGAAATAGTTGAGCCATGACCTGAGCTTTATGTTTCCCAGTAGCCACTAAAATAATTTCCTTGGCTTCTAAGATATCTAGGATACCCATAGTTAATGCATGGGTTGGCATTTCAGCTTTGTTGTTGAAGAAGCGGCTGTTATCGATACGAGTTTGCTCAGATAACTCAACTACATGAGTACGACTATTGAAACTGGTTAAAGGCTCATTGAAGCCAATGTGGCCATTGGTACCAATACCTAGCAGTTGTAGATCTAAACCTCCTTTATCTTTAATGGCGTTGGAATAACATTGGCACGCTGAGTCAATGTTGTCGGTTAAACCGTCAGGTAAATGGATACTTTCTTCTGGAATATCAAGCTGATTAAATAAGTGTTGATGCATGTAATAGTTATAGCTTTGTGGATGGTCCGCACTTAAGCCAATGTATTCATCAAGATTAAATGTGGTGAGCTTAGATACATTCAGTGGTGAATTGTGAAGGCTTGCTAAAAGCTGCGCGTATACAGGCTCCATTGTACTGCCTGTAGCTAAACCTAAGGTTGCGGTCGGCTGTGTTCTGATTTTATCCAGCAGGCGTTGGGTTGTGTAGCGAGAGACTTCGTCTACTGTGTCGAAAATTTTATACATAGATTAAGAGTCGTCAAAAAGGAAAAAAGAACAGCATATACTGATTGTTGAAAGTATAGCTGTGTATGAGTGTTGTATATAGCGTTGTTGCTTAATAATGCCAAATGCTTCTCGCGCTGCATATGAATATTGAAGACTCTTTAGTTGCGTGTCATCGCTTTGCGAAACTCGCCGGGTGTTTGTTTAGCCCAGCGTTTAAAGGCACGTTGAAAGGCTTCAGGAGAGGAGAAGCCCAGTAGCCAAGAAATCTCACTAAAACTCAGATCTGTATCGCGAATATAATTGCAAGCTAAATCAAAACGAGTGTCATTGACCAGCTGGCGAAATTGTGTGCCCTGAGTTGCCAGTTTGCGACGCAGTGTCCAGCTGGGCATCTGCATTTTTTGTGCAATATGTTCAATGTGAGGTTCGCCATTTTTTAATAAAGGGGCTATGAGTTGGGCAACTTGCTCGACTAAGCCATAGTTGTGTGTTTTTAAGGCAAGTTGTTCTTCACAAAGCTCAAGTAAAGCATGCCAAGTATTTGGGCAATGATGTGGATTCCTCAGCGCTAAACTGGGTTGGCTTAAGCGTAAACGGTTGTGTGCGGCGGAAAAGTCTACAGTGCCTTGAGTGTAGGTGGCAAAGTCCGCAGCATAGCTGGGCTCTGGGTATTCTATCTGCAGGCACTCAATATCCATTTGGCTTCGGCAGACTTGTCTAAGGTGGTTGAGCCAACCGAGAAGTACCGATTCGACGACAAAAAAATTGTATGCATTATAAGGTGCAATGGAATAGAAACTCAGCCAAGCTCCATTACTATCTTCATAGAACTGACTCTTGCCTCGATAGTTTTTTGCATATAAAGGTTCAAAACGCGTGATGCAGCGGGCGGCTGCACGTACTGTAGGCGCTTGCAAAGCAGTTACACCTGCCAGTCCAAGGTGATTGAGCGAGCTGTGTTGGCCAATGACTAGACCTAAAGCTGGATTGCCTGTCAGTTGAGTAGCTGCGTGCCCTAAGCGCATATAGCGGGGAATGGAAAGGCGCGCATGAGGTTCAGCAAGGCGTTCTGGGCTTAACTCAAAGCGCTCGAGCAGTTGGCTGACATGATGACCATGTTGCTTAACAGCAGCACTAATACTTTGAACAAAGCCTACGGATAAATCTCCGAGACGTATGCTAGAGCGTCGTGATGTCATAACAGCGCTTTAAATTTGAATGTTAAGGTGTTCATTATAATCATGAAACTGTTGGTTAGGGTCATTGAGAAGCGTAGAAGAGCTGTCTATTGTGTTAAACACTACTGATCTGACCGTGTTTGTGTAAAGCGTCAGTGTTGTGCATTTTTATGTTTTGGAGAGTCTTGATGTCAAATCCACATTATCCACATTTAATGGCGCCGTTGGACCTTGGTTTTACTACCTTAAAGAACCGCGTATTAATGGGCTCAATGCACACAGGGCTTGAAGAACGTCCCGATGGCTTTGAACGTATGGCTGCCTATTTTGCTGAACGCGCTCGCGGCGGTGTTGGGCTGATGGTAACTGGGGGAATAGGACCTAATGAGGAAGGTAGTGTGTATGCAGGTGCCGCTAAGTTAAGTACTACAGAAGAAGCTGAGCAGCACAAGATTGTGACCCAAGCTGTACATGATGTAGGTGGTAAAATTTGTATGCAGATTTTACATGCTGGCCGTTATGCTTTCAGCCCTAAGTCAGTAGCGCCAAGTGCTATTCAAGCGCCGATCAATCCATTTAAACCCATTGAGCTCGATGAGATGGGTATTGAAAAGCAGATTCAAGACTTTGTAAATTGCGCCGTATTAGCCCAGAAAGCTAATTATGATGGCGTAGAAATTATGGGGTCAGAAGGTTATTTAATTAATCAGTTTTTGGTTACTCATACTAATCAGCGGACCGACCAGTGGGGTGGTAGTTACGAAAACCGCATGCGTTTTGCCTTGGAAATTTTGCGTCGTGTGCGTGAAGTAGTTGGATCTAAGTTTATTATTATTTTCCGCTTGTCGATGCTGGATCTTGTCGAAAAAGGCAGTAGTTGGGATGAGGTGGTGCAGTTGGCCAAGGCCCTAGAAATGGCTGGTGCTACTATCATTAATACAGGTATTGGTTGGCATGAAGCACGTATTCCAACCATTGTTACTAAAGTGCCGCGAGGTGCATTTGCCAAGGTCACTGCTAAGCTGCGTGGTGAGGTCTCGATTCCGCTGATAGCGACCAATCGGATTAATACACCAGAGGTGGCGGAGCAGATTTTAGCCGATGGTGATGCAGATATGATTTCTATGGCGCGTCCGTTCTTAGCTGACCCAGAGTTTGTGAATAAAGCTGCAGCGGGTAAGGCGGATGAAATCAATACTTGTATTGGTTGTAATCAGGCCTGCTTGGATCATACATTTAGTGGTAAGTTAACTTCGTGCTTAGTGAACCCACGAGCCTGTCATGAAACTGAGTTGAACTATATTCCAACTGCGGTGGTGAAGAAGGTTGCGGTGGTAGGAGCCGGACCTGCTGGTCTTGCAGCCGCTACTGTAGCAGCGGAACGGGGACATGAGGTAACGCTCTATGACTCTGCCAAAGAAATCGGTGGCCAGTTTAATGTGGCTAAGCTGATTCCAGGTAAAGAAGAGTTCTGTGAAACTTTGCGCTATTTTGAGCAAAAGCTACGAGCCACTCAGGTGAAGGTTCGTTTGGGGCAGCGTGTTAAGGCGCAGGATCTATTGGCTGTAGGTTTTGATGAGGTGATCCTTGCTACAGGAATTGTGCCGCGTGTACCTGATATTCCGGGTATTGATCACCCTAAAGTAATGGGCTATTTGGATGCAATTTTAGAGCGCCAGCCAGTGGGCAAAAGCGTTGCTGTAATTGGTGCTGGGGGAATTGGTTTTGATGTGTCTGAATTATTGACCCATAGTGGTAAGAGCAGTAGTTTAGATACTGAAACCTTCTGGAAAGAGTGGGGGATTGATTTAGGTCTAGAAGCGCGTGGTGGTGTTGAGGGGATTCAACCGCAACCAACAGCGGCTGCTCGCCAAGTTTACTTGCTGCAGCGTAAAAAAAGCAAGGTGGGTGCCGGTTTAGGTAAAACTTCGGGTTGGGTGCATCGTGCAGGTCTGCGCATGAAACAAGTGAAAATGATTCCCGCAGTTGAGTACTTGCGTATCGACGATGAGGGGTTGCATATCAGTGTAGCAGGTAATGCACCGCAGGTATTACCCGTGGATAATGTGATCTTATGTGCAGGGCAAACACCGTTACGTGAACTACAGGGTGAGCTAGAAGCCAATGGGGTGACTGTGCATTTGGTTGGTGGGGCGGACGTTGCCGCCGAATTGGATGCCAAACGTGCCATTAATCAAGGTTCACGTGTGGCGGCGAGTTTGTAAAAATAGAATTATAGGTCTGTAAAAACAGTGCTGTAGGTGAGAGCTTGCAGCGCTGTTTTGTTTTTTAGATGGTTTTTAGGGCATTCATGGGGCTTTCAAACAGGTCAAGACTGACAAAAAATATGCTAAAGCCTTAAACTGAAGGTTGAAACAAGTAAAGTCATTGGTATTAACGCCGTAGCATGAGCAGGCAAATTTGTCTGAGCTAGCCTTTGGGTGAAGTGTTTGTGCTGCCTCAGTGGGTACCCTATAGCAGTAGGAGCCATGTATGGCGCAACTGATTTATATTTTAGACCCTATGTGTTCGTGGTGTTGGGGGTTTAGCCCAGTGTTACAGCAAGTACGTCAACAAGCTCAAGCTGCTGGAGTAAAGATGACGTTGCGTGTTGGGGGGTTGCGCACAGGCGCTCAAGCTGTACTTAATGAAAAAAAGCGTGCATATATCCTGCACCACTGGCATAACGTTGCCCAAGCCACAGGGCAACCCTTTAACTTTGTGCAGGCGATGCCAGAAGGTTTTTTTTATGACACAGAGCCAGCCTGTCGAGCGCTGGTGGTTGCTCGACAACTCAATGCGGGACTTTTGTTTCCTTATTTAGATCTTTTACAGCAGGCCTTTTATCAAGAAGCGCAAGATATTACGCAACCTCGGGTGTTAAGCCGACTGGCTGTGCAAGTGGGCTACAATCAAGACGCTTTTTCTGAGGCTTTTGATGCTCCAGAAACACAAACGGAAACCCAGGCAGAGTTTGCCTGGGTCAGACAGTTGGCTGTGAATGGATTTCCGACTTTGCTAGCAGAAGATCAGCAGCAATATGCATTGATCACGAATGGCTATCAATCTTACACAGTATTAGAACCGATTCTTATGCGCTGGATTTCGAATCATGCCCGCATCTGACCGCATCAGTTGGGCGTATATTCGTCGCTTGGCAATGCAGCACAAGCGCAGCTTGGTGCTAGCAAATCTCTTGGCTATTCTAGCAGCGCTATGCAGTGTACCTATCCCATTATTGCTACCTTTGTTAGTGGATGCAGTACTGTTAGAGCAGGGTGGACGTTCCCTAGAGTTAATGAATGCGCTATTGCCCGATGCATGGCAGCAGGCCATAGGTTATATTGGCTTTATTTTGGCGCTGAGCTTGATATTGCGAGTCGCTGGGCTGGTATTTAATGTCGGTCAAAGCAAGATGTTTACCCATTTGTCTAAAGATGTGGTGTATCGCGTGCGTGAACATTTGCTCTTGCGTTTACAGCGTATTTCATTACAGGAATACGAAAGTCTTGGGAGTGGTACGGTTACCACGCATTTGGTGACGGACTTAGATACGCTGGATCAGTTTATTGGTGAAACACTTAGTCGTTTTTTAGTATCTATACTGATTTTAACAGGAACGGCCTCGGTTCTCTTATGGATGCATTGGAAGTTAGCGCTTCTGATTTTGTTGCTGAATCCAGTAGTGGTTTTTTGCACAATTAAACTGGGGAAACGGGTTAAACACCTTAAAAAACTAGAGAATGACAGTACTGCTGTTTTTACCCAAAGTCTAAATGAGACTTTGGATGCAATTCAAGAAGTGCGAGCGGGCAATCACCAAGGATTCTTTTTTCAGCGTTTAATTCAACATGCGCGTCATGTGCGTGATCGCGCCATCAGTTCTCACTGGAAAACGGATGTGGCACAGCGTGCTAGTGCCTTACTTTTTCAATATGGAATTGATATTTTTCGTGCTGTGGCAATGCTTACAGTGCTGTTTTCTGATCTGTCCATAGGCCAGATGCTGGCTGTATTTAGTTATCTATGGTTTATGATTAGTCCAATTGAGCAGCTGTTGAGTATGCAGTATGCATTTTATGCTGCCGATGGCGCTATGGTGCGTATTAATCAATTGCTAGCGCGAGAGGATGAAGTCGATTATCCAGCGACCCAGAATCCATTTGTAGGGCGTAAGACATTGCCAGTAAGCGTTGAGCATTTAACCTTTTCCTATGGTAGTGAGCGAGTGTTAGATGATCTTTCATTTAGTGTGGCTGCTGGTGAAAAGGTTGCTATTGTGGGGTCGAGTGGTGGAGGGAAAAGCACTTTAGTGCAATTGCTACTTGGGTTATATCCCGCTCAATCAGGGTTAATTCGTTATGGCAACGCGACCTTACAGGAAATAGGATTATCTTGTGTGCGTGAGCATGTAGCAGTGGTGTTACAAACACCGGCGTTATTTAATGATAGTTTGCGTGCTAATTTGAGCATGGGACGTCAGGTGGATGATGCTCAGTGCTGGCAAGCTTTAGCAGTTGCTCAGTTGGCTGATATGGTTCACGCTTTACCCAAGAAATTAGACACGGTCATTGGACGTGCAGGGGTGCGGTTATCAGGTGGCCAACGGCAGCGCTTAGCTATCGCGCGGATGGTACTCAGTGATCCAAAGGTGGTGATTTTGGATGAAGCAACTTCGGCTCTAGATAGTGCGACTGAATATGCTGTGCATGAGGCTTTAAATGAATTTCTCGCGGGGCGTACCACTTTTATTATTGCCCACCGTTTAAGTGCAGTGAAGCAAGCAGATCGTATTTTAGTATTGAGCGAAGGGCGTGTTGTGGAAAGTGGTGAGCATCATAAGCTGTTGGCTCAAGGTGGTTTGTATGCTCAGTTATATGGGGCTTTGCAGCGTTAATCAAGTTGGTTTGCGGGGCCTGAAGAGTTACCATTGTTAAGCGGATCTTGCGCCAAGGGGCAGTCCTGTGAGCGGCATACACACTTGACTAACGCCATTTCTATCGAGCTTTTTTGAACTGCTTGCGGTGCGTATTGTGCTCAGCTGCAATACACTGCACCGTTTGGCAGTGCAGCCCTAACTACTTACCGGCGCCATGGGTATATATCTAAATGTCCGAGGGCAGACAAAAGTACACAACGCTTTTTAATGATAAAGCTTCAGGCGAAATTGATGCTTCTAGTCATGCTGTTGAGCAGTGGCATATGTTTTTAGCGGCCTTGGTAAAATAATTTTAATAAAAGTGCTTGACATGGGGTGGGTGGAGTCTTAATATACGCCCCGTCCACGAAATGGGGCTATAGCTCAGCTGGGAGAGCGCTTGCATGGCATGCAAGAGGTCGACGGTTCGATCCCGTCTAGCTCCACCACTTTTTCTTAACGAATCAGTGGCATAACATGAATGTGTTATGTTTTTGAAGGTTTTGTCCCCTTCGTCTAGTGGCCTAGGACACCGCCCTTTCACGGCGGTAACAGGGGTTCGAGTCCCCTAGGGGACGCCATATTCTCAGAGCCTGTACTCTGAAATGTAACTGAGCTGATCAAGTCAGTCACATCTTGAAAGTTACATATAGAGTAATAACGGCTGCAATCGTTAAGCTCAAATTAACACTAACAAACACATTTTTTGTTTGTTTTCGAAGGTTTTGTCCCCTTCGTCTAGTGGCCTAGGACACCGCCCTTTCACGGCGGTAACAGGGGTTCGAGTCCCCTAGGGGACGCCATATTCAAGTTGATCTTGAAAAAAAGCCAGCTCATAGAGCTGGCTTTTTTGTTTGTGGATTGTGTACCTTCGATTGGTTGTTTCGGTACAGAATATTGTGGTGATGCATTGATCTTTAGGCATACGAGTGCAGCCGTGCAAGTAGGCTTAAGATAAGTATTTAAGTAAAGCCTACGGTATAAAAGCAAAGGTATCGGGGCGTGCTGCATTCCAGAAGCGCTGAAACACAATGTGTTCGGGCAGGCTATCAGGTTTGAGTAAATCGCCGGGTTCTAAATAAGGATGCAAAGTCGAGAGTGAACGCACCAAAGTCGGTGAAACCCGACGAATAATGTGTTCAGGTCCCAGTTGTCCTGGGTGTTGTAAGCCAGCAGCTTCAATGATTTCACGCAGTGTCGCTACGGTGCGTGCGTGAAACTGGTATACACGGGTAGCCTTGTCTGGCACATCTAAACCTTGCCAACGTTGAGTATCTTGCGTTGCAATTCCAGTAGGACAACGATCTGTATGGCAGGTTTGTGATTGTATGCAACCGAGGGCAAACATAAAGCCACGTGCTGAGTTACACCAGTCAGCTCCTAGGGCTAGCGTACGGGCAATATCAAAGGCAGTAATGATTTTTCCGGCGGCTCCAATTTTAATTTTATCCCGCAAATTGAGGCCGACTAAAGTGTTGTGCACTAACATTAAGCCTTCGCGCATTGGTGTGCCGATATGATCTGCAAACTCTAAGGGTGCTGCGCCGGTTCCGCCTTCGGCGCCATCTACAACAATAAAGTCGGGCGTAATGCCAGTGCTGAGCATCGCTTTAGCAATGGCAAACCACTCCCAAGGGTGTCCAATGGCTAGTTTGAAACCGGTTGGCTTCCCATCAGACAGGTCGCGTAATTGAGCAATAAAATGCAAGAGTTCCTCAGGTGTGGAGAAAGCCGAGTGAAAAGCAGGAGAAATACAGTCTTCACCTTCAGGAACGCCTCGAGTACGAGCAATTTCTGCATTCACTTTAGGTCCGGGTAACATGCCACCATGCCCAGGTTTAGCTCCTTGTGATAGTTTCAACTCAATCATTTTGACTTGGTCTAGACTTGCGCGTTCAGCAAAGCGTTCAGGGCTGAAACTACCATCTTCATTGCGGGCGCCAAAATATCCCGAGCCTAGCTCCCACACCATGTCGCCACCGTACTCACGGTGATAAGTGGAAATCGATCCTTCACCAGTGTCATGGTAAAAACCACCCAGCTGTGCACCTTTATTCAGCGCACGTATTGCGTTTGGGGATAGTGAGCCAAAGCTCATTGCAGAAATATTAAAAATACTGGCTGAATAAGGTTGTTTGCAATCGGGGCCCCCGATTTGAATACGGAAGTTATCGTCAATAATTTTGGTTGGGGCGATGGAGTGGTTGATCCATTCATAACGTGTGCCATACACATTTTGCTCTGTACCAAAGGCGCGTGTTTCTAATTCAGATTTTGAGCGTTGGTAGACCAGTGAGCGCTGTTCGTGAGAGAAGGGGACCTCGTCGTCATCGGCTTCAACAATGTATTGGCGCAACATAGGGCGCAATTCTTCAAAGATAAAACGAATATGCGCAGCAACGGGATAGTTGCGACGTAAGGTAGAGTGGGTCTGACGTAAGTCCATAATGCCCACAGTAGTTAATGCGAGGAAGATGCTGCTGAGCAAGAGCCACCAAGGGCTAGTTAAGGCTAGTAGTAAGGTGAGTACGCTGCCTACAATGGCGGCAGCAAATAAGGTGTAACGTATAACAAACATAAACTCTCCTGTTGTTGCGTGCTTGATGTTCCTAGTCAATCGTAATGTTATTTCTTAAAGAAGCTGTGCGCTAAAGGTGTCGCATTGGTTAGCTTTACCTGTTTTATAGCCTTGGGTGAACCAGTGTTCACGCTGTTGTGAGGTGCCGTGCGTAAAGGAGTCAGGTACAACATAGCCTTGAGCCTGCTTTTGTAAGCGATCATCGCCAATGGCTTGGGCAGCGTTAAGCGCATCTTTTAAATCACCTGGTTCGAGCCAATTGTGACGCTGTTGTGCATGATGTGCCCAAACACCAGCTAAACAATCTGCTTGTAATTCTTGACGCACAAGAAGGCCGTTATGACCTTCTACACGTTCGCCTCGTTGGCGGGCAGCTTGTACGTGAGTAGAAACACCTAATAAAGTTTGGACATGATGGCCCACTTCGTGGGCGATTACATAGGCTTGAGCGAATTCACCAGTAGCGGCAAAACGCTGTTCCATTTCTGTAAAAAAGGAGAGGTCTAAGTACACTTGTTGATCGGCAGGACAATAGAAGGGGCCAATAGCTGCGTCTGCATAACCACAGGCTGAGCGTACGCTGCCACTGAAGAGCACAAGCTTAGGGTCTGTATAGTGGTTGCCAGCTTGGCTAAAGATGTCTCGCCAAGTATCTTCGGTATCACCTAAAATGGCGCGAACAAATTCACTTTGTGGATCGCTTTTTAACATCTCTGATTGTTCAGCGGTCTGGCCGCCTAGATTGATGCCGCCTTGCTGTACGGCTTGCCCTGCAATATTACTGATAATCTGTATCGGGTCTTGGCCGCTGACTAGTCCCATAATCACAATAGCTGCAATTGCAGCTAAACTTAAACCTTTGCCACTTCTGCGGCCCTTACCGCGCTGGTCGACGACGTTGTCGCTGCGGCGTGCTTTTTTCCAACGCATAGAGTGTCCTTCACTTTTAATCAGTTTGATATGGTTTTTATTTATTAGCAGTGTACCAAGTGATGGTTTCGAGTGAGGTGTCGGCGTTGACTTGCAACCAGCGGTCGGCATCTTCTTCACCATCGGCTTCTTGCCAACTACCTGTTGCACAGCGTACTTGTACTTGCAAGTACGCTGCGGCAGCTTGTGCGCATTCAAGGTCGGTGGCCCATGGGGTATTTTCGCTTTCGAGTAGTAAACTGTGCCATTTACCCACGGCATGCTCAAACCACACTGCAGGAATGTCGCCATATTGACAACGCGAGACGCGCCCTTTTTCTAGCCAAGTGCATACGGGCATATTTAAAGCAGTGGCTAGCCAAAGACTTACTGTACTGCGGTCACTGTCTTTGACATAAATTTCAATATCGGGCTGGCGCATTATTATTTATCTTCCATTTTTTCAATCCAATCATAGCGGATTGCTACTGTGGTTGTGAGTGGATGATTGATTACTGCTTGACGTTTTTCTGTGCTGGCACGCCAGCCGTGAGGAGTCATAGCTAATAAGTTTTCGCGTGCTTGAGCCTCATCTAAGGTGAGTTTGAAGCGTAAGGTTTCGCTGTGAATTAATTGCATGTTTACTGGGACATGTTGTAGGTGTTTGCTGTCGTCATAGTGATACACCTTATCGTAGAGTTTTTCGCGCAGTTCCAACAGGTGATCGCTGTGAGGCCCTATGCGTAAAACTGCACCACCAGGAGCAAGGACACGCTCAGCCTCAGCCCAGTCAATGGGGCTGAAAATGCTGGTAATGGCTTGACAGCTGTTGGAGGCTAATGGCAGGCGAGCCATGCTGGCCACGAGCCATGTAGTTTTCGCATCACGTTTACAAGCTTGTTTCACCGCATCGCGGGAAATATCAAGTGCATAACCTTGGCTATTGGGTATGGCTTGAGCAATATGTGCAGAGTAATAACCTTCGCCGCAACCAATATCGAGCCAACGCTGAGGTTGCCGTTCTTGCATTAAAGTCGCAAGACGTTGTGCTGCGGGGGCATAGTAACCTGCAGACAAAAAATCGCGGCGTGCTTGTACCATGGCGAGATTATCACCTGGTGCACGGCTTTTTTTATGTTGAACAGGCAGTAGGTTGAAATAGCCTTGGCGAGCGCGATCAAAGCTATGTTGAAAGATACAGCACACGCTATTTTCGTGTTCTGTCAGTGCCGATTGGCAGATGGGGCAAATAAGCATGTCGGTCCCCGAACCTTAGGTCATATATGGGCTAGATACAAAGATAAAAATATAGATTGTGCATTGTGCAGGACAACGCTAAGCAGTGCTGTAAAATACGTATACAGTGTAGTGAAATAGGTTGGATTTTGTAAGCGTTATCAGTTTTGCGTAAAGCTTTGCACTTCGAGTGTGAGGCTAGATAACGAGCGCTATGCGAGTATCTTCTTAATAAGCAATTAAAAGCCCTGTTGCACGATTAAGTGGGTTAAAACATCAAAAGCTTGAGTGCAGGTCTGTTCAGCAGCATGGTTAGAAGCACTACATTCGTCATTGGGTTTTGTTAATGAGCTCAGTCAGTGCGTTATTCAAGAACATAGTGTTTTTATGGTTGAACAGTCAAACTGTGTAACGTATTTGGATTGAGTGCACTTCAACTTGCAGTCGTCTAGCTGTAGGGATCTTCATTCTACTGGAGTAGAAGGTGACAAAGGGATAACTGTTAGAATGGGGTAACAAATTGTTGAGGTTATCGAATGGATGATTTGCGTTTTGGTGGTATTGCACGGTTGTATGGTGTAGAGGCTTTACAGCGCTTGCAGCACGCGCATGTGGCCGTGGTCGGTATAGGTGGTGTAGGCTCTTGGGCTGCCGAAGCTTTGGCACGATCTGGAGTGGGTGAGATCTCACTGTTTGATCTGGATGATATTTGTATCACTAATACCAATCGTCAGGCGCACGCGTTAAACGACACTGTGGGACAGATGAAAGTAGATGTCATGGCACAGCGTTTAAATATGATTAATCCCGATTGTAAAGTGCATGCAGTGGCGGACTTTGTCAATCAAGAAACGCTTGCCGACTACATCACCGAAGATTTGGATTTTGTTGTAGATTGTATCGATAGTGTGCAAGCTAAAGCGGCCTTAATTGCATGGTGCAAGCGTCGTAAAATACAAATCGTAACCACAGGTGGTGCTGGTGGACAGGTTGACCCAACGCAAATTCGTGTGGGTGATTTAAATAAAACTTTCAATGACCCACTGGCAGCTCGAGTGCGTTCATTATTGCGCAGTGAGTATGGTTTTTCTCGAACACCGGGACGGCATTATAGTGTGCCTTGCGTGTTTTCCACTGAGCAACTGCGTTATCCCAAGCCCGACGGTAGTGTATGTTCGAGTAAAAGTTTTGTTGGAGAAGGGGTGCGTTTAGACTGTGCGGGTGGTTTTGGAGCAGCGATGACAGTCACGGCCAGTTTTGGTTTAGTAGCGGCCGCACGGGCAATGGATAAACTGGTGGCAGGAGCTCGACGGCCTTCTGAGCGTCGCGTAATAGGGCACAGCAAGACTTAAAATGAGTCAGGGGTGAGCTGTAGAAAAGACACTCAAATATTGAACTAACATAAGGTTTGATCCTCTTAAAGTCGGTAGCCAGTGAACAGGTCGGCTGCTAAGATCATGATCTTTATACCCATAAGCCGTAAGGCATTAGGCAAGGATACTATTTAATGAAGTTACATCATTTAGCAGCTTCGGTTGCTGTACTCACTCTAGCATTAGTAGGCTGTGATAATAAATCTGAGTTAAAAACGCCGGCGCAAAAAGCATCTTACGGTATTGGTTTAAGTGTGGGTAAAAGCCTCAGTTCTGAGGGCATGGATGATTTAGATGCACAAGCTGTAGCTTTGGGTATTGAAGATGCCTTAAAGGATGAGCAACGTGTTGCTGATGAAGAGCTCATGGAGGCTTTTAGCTTTTTACAAGAGCGTGCGCAAGAGCGAATGGCAGCGTTAAACGATGAAACAGCTAGAGCAGGTGCTGATTTTTTAGTTGAAAACGCTAAGCGTGATGGTGTGAAAACTACAGAATCGGGGTTGCAATATGAGGTCTTAGAAGATGCTTCAGGAGCACAACCTAAACTTAATGATTCGGTGAGTGTGCACTACCACGGTACTTTAATTGATGGCAGTGTTTTCGATAGTTCTATTGACCGTGGTGAGCCTATTGAGTTTCCGGTGGGTGCAGTGATTCCAGGTTGGGTGGAAGGATTGCAGCTGATGAATGTCGGAGCTAAATATAAGTTTTATATACCTAGTGACTTGGCTTATGGGGCACAAAGCCCATCGCCAGCGATTCCTGCAAATTCTACTTTGATCTTTGAGGTGGAGTTGCTAGATATACCAAGTCAATCTGTGGAAGATGAAAAGGACACAGAAGCAGCTGACTGACGTCCTCCTTCCTCCTGCCCTGAGGGCGGGGATTCCTTTTGCTAGGCGACCATATCTAACATGTGATCATGTGCTTGATAAGGGTGAACTCACCCTTATCAAGCGGTAATGGCAATACCCAAGCTGTAACTTCGTCTTAGTTCGTGATTATAACGCCAGTATCAACATCCTCAAGGAAGGGTTGCGCTATTGGTTATCAGTTATAGAAACCCCCAGTGTGAGGGCGCTAGCTTAGTCAATTTGCATAACCACTGTTGAGGTGCAGGCACCCCATCAAGTCTGTGCATGAACTAGGAGCTCTCCACTTATAAAGTGGTGGGTCGTTCATACTATTTGGATAAAAATCAATGAGTGTACAAATTATTGCCCGTGATGGAGAACCAGAGTATGCGGTTTTACCTTGGGCAGAGTATCAAATGTTATTGCAAGCAGCAGGACGTGAATACAAACCGGCGATAGCTGCTCAAGAACAAAAAAAATTAGAAAGTTTGCGTGAACTTAAAGTGCTCCGTGAGCGGGCATCACTTACGTTAGAAGCTGTAGCACATGAAGCTGGCATCAGCCCGCATTATTTAGCAATGATTGAAAGCGGGGAGCGCGAGGCCAGTGATGTCATTAAGCGTACTTTGGCTCGCGCATTAAATATTCCAGGCTGGAAAGATGAGTGAAACTTTAGCATTGAATAATGAGCAATATATTGGCTTATTAAAATTGTTAGCGGTTGCTCAACAGCAACGCAGAGTGATGACTTATCGGCAAGTGATTGAGAAGTTACAACTTCCGGCTCCGAGTGTGCGGCGTTTGGCTACAACCTTAGAAAGGTTGGCACAGCAGGATCATCAGCATCAACGACCTTTACGCAGTGCTTTAGTAGTGAGTCAGGCTCAGCCAGCGCATCCGCAATTGGGGTTTATGGAGTACGTACAAAAATTGGGGCGATTTCAAGGGCATATGGATGAGTCGAACGTTGCTGCATGGCTTGAGACCGAGTTGGCACAAGTTTATTCATATAGTTATCCAGAGGTGTAAGCATGTTATTTGCTAAGTTACGTACCCAACTCGGTTATGCAATGGCGCGTAAGTTGTTTAATCAGCGCTGGGCAGTAGAGAATCAGCGTATTTGGGCTTGGATGCAAGAGCGTTTTGCTCGTATGAGTCGCTATGATGATGTGGATGCACGTGCTTTTTATGGTCATTTGTTGCTGCACCGTGGCCAAGGTTTAGGTGCTAAAAGTGAAGGGTTACGATTATTGGTTCAGGCTGCAGAGGCGGGAGATGCTAAGTCTGCTTATCAGGTGGGTATACATGCTTTGGAAGGGGCACTGAATGAGCCAGCAGATGCGGTTGAGGCGGTATATTGGTTAGAGTTAGCAGGGCGGGGTGGGCATCCACTGGCTTTACGGCGATTATTGCAACTTTATGAAGAGGGTGCGGCTCATTTACCTGCGAGTCCGGATGATGCACAGCGAGTTAAAGAGCATCTAGCGGTGGTGCAAGGGTTTATTTAAGTTTATTAATTGAATGAAAACTTATTTTATGTGGGCCATTTCAGTCGCTTAAAACTTGTAAAAAACGATGAGCAAGTCAGTACAGGACGTTGGCTGGGGTCAATTAAAAACAATGCTGGACTATAAATGCGCTCACGCAGGCATTGTTTTTAAGGAATTTGACGAAGCATACACCACCCAAAGCTGTTCGAGTTGCGGCAGCTTACCTGAATCGAGACCGAAAGGTATCGCAGGACTTGTAATAAGAGAATGGGCGTGCAGTGGGTGCGGTGTCACTCACGACCGCGATATAAACGCGGCACAAAACATTCTCGTGCTCGGGCATGGACGTCTAGCAGTAATAATCCCCGTCCTTTAGGTCGGGGAGGATGTCAATGAACTAGCGGCTGGCCATTGGCGAAAGCTTTAACCAGTCTAATAAAATACGCCCTGTTTCAGCTAAGTAAGCATCATCCTCGGGCTTCTTTTGAGCATCTTTTTCTGCTGCGGCAGCAATAATCTGATCGTCTTCATCTTCTTTGATTAAGGTCTTTAAGAGATCTTCGCCTTTACTGGCGCGGCGAGCATTTTCAAGGGCGAGTTGTTTTTGTTCAATTTTAGCGTATTCAGCGCGGCGCTCGGCTTCATTGAGACTGACGAGAGTGTCTTTCTGCAACCGCTGATTTAAAGCGAGTCGTTCGCGACTAAAGACAAAGTCAGGATCATTGTTAGTGCGTGCATTGTGACGCTGTTTTAGCTCGGCAATAAATGGTTGAAATGGATCTTTTTTAAGGTGGATAGCGGGCTTAATGCTATCCCAAGGCATGGCTTCAGGCAGAGCACTTTCCCCGATTTCATTGATGTCCATATCAGCTGGATAGCTGATATCAGGAATCACCCCTTTATGTTGTGTACTCTTACCTGAAACACGGTAGAATTTGGCCAAAGTCAGTTTCAATTCACCATGGTTGAGAGGCTGTATAGTCTGCACAGTACCCTTACCAAAAGTTTGTCCACCAATAATCAGCGCACGGCGGTAATCCTGCATTGCACCGGCAAAAATTTCTGAAGCAGAAGCCGATAAACGGTTTACCAGTACTGTAAGTGGGCCATCATAGAACACGCCTTCGTGATCATCAGTTAAGACGTCGATGCGGCCATCGCTATTGCGTACAAGGACTGTTGGGCCTTGCTCAATAAACAACCCAGTGAGTTCCGTCGCTTCTTGCAATGAGCCACCACCATTATTGCGTAAGTCTATGACGATGCCTTCCACTTGCTCATCTTGCAGTTCGGTGATGAGACGCTTCACATCACGAGTGGTGCTTTTATAATCTGGTTTGCCTGCACGGTAGGCCTTAAAGTCAAGGTAAAATGCTGGGATTTCAATGACTCCCAATTTGACTTGGCGCCCGTCTTGATCGAGGTTGAGAATCGATTTTTTCGCAGCTTGCTCTTCCAGTTTGACAGCTTCGCGGGTCAAAGTGATGACTTTGCTAGTCATATCATTTGGAGCATTACTGGCTGGAATAATTTCCAAACGCACCTGTGAGCCCTTAGGACCACGAATCAGCTTAACTACTTCATCTAATCGCCAGCCAATGACATCCACCAGTTCCTTTTGACCTTGACCAACGGCAATGATTTTGTCTGCAGGGGCTACTAGCTTGCTTTTTTCGGCTGGGCCTGCTGGGATTAATCGAACGATTTTTACGTGCTCATTATCACTTTGTAGCATAGCCCCAATACCTTCGAGCGAAAGGCTCATGTTGATATCAAAGTTTTCTGCATTGTCTGGTGATAGGTAGGTTGTATGTGGATCGTAGGTTTGCGCAAAAGCATTGATGTAGGTTTGGAATACATCTTCACTACGGGTTTGCTGTAAGCGTTTTTTTTGATTTTTGTAGCGTTTAGTCAACAGCTCTTCAATGGCTTTAGGTTCTTTATTAGCAATTTTTAAGCGCAGAATTTGATCCTTTAAGCGTTTGCGCCATAAATCTTTAAGAGCTTCTTCATCGGCTGCCCATGGGGCTTTCTCACGATCAGTTTCGAAGGTTTCAGTAAGGGTAAAGTCGATTGCATCAACACCTTTACTCAACTTTTCTAAAGCATAGTCAAGGTATTGGTCTTGGCGACTCAGTTGGCGGTTGTACATTGCATAGCCAGGCTTAAGATTGCCGGACTTAAGAAAATCATCAAACTGTGTTTCCCAACGATTAAACTCTTGAATATCTGTTGCCGTAAAGTAGACCCGTGCTGGATCTAGCATTTTTAAGTAGCCTGCATACATTTTTCGAGAACGGGCATCGTCCAAGGGGGGCTTGCTATAGTGGTGGCGTTTTAGTAGCTCAACCACGTTTAAACTGGCGATCATTTGGTCGCGGTCGGGTTGTAAGTAGTCCCATTGTTGTGCTTTGCTCATTGCATAGGATGCCGGCAAAGCCACAAGGCTAATTACTAAAGCCAAGGCAGAGCGAGTTAAAGTGTGCTTCATGCTGATTCTTTTATTGAGTGAGTTATGACGCATTTTAGGCCACCTAAAGTGTTTACAGTTCCATTGTAGGCTGTAATCGGTGAAAAATAGATAACAATGAATAATATAAGTAACAATATGGAGGCACAATGAAAGCATTGCAAGGTAGTGAAGGTCGTCCAACGTTGATTGAGTGTGAGACTCCCAACTGTGAGGCTGGACAGGTTCGTATTCGTGTTGTTGCTGCTGGCCTAAACCGTGCGGATTTATTACAAGCAGCAGGTTTGTATCCGCCACCGCCAGGAGTCACTGACGTGTTGGGGTTGGAGTGCGCTGGTGTGATTAGCGAAGTGAGCGAGCGTAGCGCTTGGAAAGTGGGGGATCGAGTCTGTGCTCTGTTGGCTGGTGGTGGAATGGCTGAAGAGGTGTGTGTTGATGAGCGTCACATATTACCGGTCCCTGAAGGGCTCAGCCTGTTAGAAGCAGCAGCGATTCCTGAGGTGTACGCTACTGCATGGCTGAATATCTTTCAATTAGGGCAAGTGCAGCCTGGTGAAAAAGTTTTAATTCATGCGGGAGCTAGCGGCGTAGGATCGGCAGCTATCCAGTTGTGCAAAGCTTTTGCTAGTCCATGTTGGGTGAGCGTTGGTTCTGCTGAGCGTTTAGCATACTGCGTCGATTTAGGGGCTGAAGGGGGTGTGGTACGGGGTGACAATATTGAAGGGTTGCATGATTTTGCCCCTTTTGATGTGATTCTCGATCCTGTTGGTGCCAATTATGCTGCACAGAACTTAAAGATGCTGGCAATGGAGGGGCGTTGGGTCAATATTGGTTTAATGGGGGGACGTCGTGCTGAATTGGATTTAGCGCAGTTGCTAGGTAAGCGAATTAAGTTGATTGGTTCTACTTTGCGTAGTCGCAGTGATGACTTTAAAGGTCAATTGATGGCGCAGTTGGCCGAAAAAGCGTGGCCACTCTTTACGCAAGGGAAGCTTCTTGCACAGGTGGATGAGGTATTTGCTTGGGATGATGCTGACGCTGCGTTTGCCCGGTTAGCTAGTAATCAAGTGAATGGTAAGGTTGTGTTACACATCTCTGAAGAGTAAAGCTGTGGTCCTGAATCGGGCTGTAATATCTTGAGGAGGCACCGTAGGTTTTGTTGAGTACAGTGTGCAAACTTACGGTGCCTAAAGGTTGTATCTGGTGTCAGTGTTGATTGACCTCTGTGTAACTCTAGGTTCACTCACTCTTGAGTGGCAGTGTCAAGTCTTATGCGGACTATTAAGTTAAGTACATCGCCTGCCATACACAGTAAATGGCAAAGGCTAGGAAGCTGGCTGCTGCAAAAGAACGAATTAACTTAAGCGGTAAGTGTTCGGCAGCAAAATTTCCCATGAGCACCACTGGTGCATTCGCGAGAAGCATGCCGAGTGTGGTGCCACAGACGACAAGCCAGAAATAATCAAACTGAGCAGCGAGCATGACCGTAGCAACTTGAGTTTTATCGCCCATTTCAGCTAAAAAGAAAGCTACTAAAGTAGCTATAAAGGGTCCATATTTGGAGATAATATGGCCATCAGTATCCAGTTTGTCGGGAATTAAAGTCCAGATTGCTACAGCAAGAAAGCTAGCAGCTAAAATCCAGAGCAAGGTTGATTGCTCAAACAGTTGTGAGACTTGGTGGCCAATGCCCGCAGCGATAAAATGGTTGGCCAAGGTAGCGATTAAAATACCGAGGATTATGGGAACTGGCTTGCGATAACGTGCAGCAAGTAATAGCGCGAGTAGTTGAGTTTTGTCACCGATTTCGGCAAGGGCAACAATACTCGTAGAAATCAGCAATGTGTCAAACATAAGTTAACCTTAGGGCGGACAGACGAAATAATCATGGCATACATAGCCTTGCCACCCAGGAAGATTATGTATGTCATGAGTCTCGTCAGCCCCAGTGTATGTTATGGCGTACTGCAACATAACTTAGGGTATACACGCCATGATCAAAGGATCAAGTATGTTGACGTGCATGCTATGGCTTACTCCATAGCCGACTACTCCCTCAAGAAGGTTGCTATCTTAAGTAACTCACACCTTTAAATCAATCTGGTTTTGATGAGGCTGGAGCATCATCCGTCGTGGTGACTTGGCGGATAGATAGACGGATTTCAGCTGGCAGTACTCGCTTTGCGGCACTTTCCGCTAAAGTGCCTAGTCTATCGTGATAGCTCAATTTGCCTTCATCGTCAGTTTGTATGACACCTTCGTTAATCAATGTTTGAATAAAGTGACGGAATAGGCTTTTATCAAAAAACTCCGGTGCATTTAAACCATGCAGAATAGATAAACGCTGTGCCATAACCGTGCAGAGTTCTTCTAATTGTTGCGCATCAAGTGCATTTTGCCCCTTATTGAGCAGTAAGGCGATGGCCATATAAAAGCGTTGCAGAGTCTGAATAAGGGTGCGCGCCAGTAAGCTGAGCAAGACATATTGAGTGGAGCTTGGTGCAGGACGCTGATAGGTCTCACCGTCACGTTGTAATAAACCGTGCTCTATAAAACAGGTTAACCATTGATCAACGACGCTTTCGATTTCATCAGCTGCGTAATGGGTAAAGAGCTCTGCTTGTAAATAGGGATAGAGAGCGTGGGTTAATTCTAAAATGTGTTCTCGGGTCATGCGGGCATTGCTGTGAAAAAAACTGGCCAATAACGCAGGGAGTGCAAACACGTGCAGTACATTATTGCGGTAATAGGTCATGAGCACCGCATTGTTTTCATCCAAGTAATAAATACGACCTAGAGCATCCTGCTGTTCGCTGATTAATTTCATCTGGTGCACATGTGTAATTATGCTGAGGCCATCACCTTCGGTCACACTAGTGTGTTTGGAATAGGGTACGCTGCGCAGTAAAGAGAGGTATAAATTAATGATGCGTGTCAGTGCATTTTCATCTAGGGCTAAGCGCTGTGTGGAAAGCATCGCTAAGGCGACTAAGTTGACGGGGTTAATGTCTGCTGCTGCATTGATATATCGAGCAATATGGGTGGCTAATTGTTGTGCTGCAGGGCCAGTAAAGGTTTTGCGTTCTTCGAGTGGGATGTGTTGCCAGTTGTGGTGCTGTGCATTTAAGAAGTCAGCCAGTTTTAACGGTTGACCAAAATTCACCGCAACTTTGCCGAAACGTTGTTTGCGAATAGCAGCGATAACACGAAATACATCAAAGAAAGATTCTTTTTTCTTGTTGGCGCCTCGTAACTCGCCTAGATAGGTACGACCTTCTAAAACACGTTCATAACCGATATACACCGGTACAAAAACAATGGGTAAGCGTTGTGAGCGTAAGAAGCTACTTAGTGTAAGAGCAAGCATGCCAGTTTTGGGTTGTAAGGTACGCCCCGTACGTGAGCGGCCCCCTTCAATAAAATACTCTACTGGAAAGCCTTTATTAAATAAGGTATGCATGTACTCGTTAAAAACACTTGTATATAAGGGGTTTCCACGGAAAGTGCGGCGCATGAAGAAAGCACCGCCACGGCGTAGCAAACGACCAATAATAGGCATGTTGAGGTTAATGCCTGCGGCGATGTGTGGAGGAGTTAAGCCGTTGGTAAATAACAAATATGACATTAACAGATAGTCAATATGGCTGCGGTGGCATGGTACGTAGATGACTTCATGTCCGTGAGCTACTTCGCGTACGCCTTCTATGTGGTTGACTTTTATTCCATCATAAAACTTATTCCAAAACCAACTGAGTACCAATTCTAAAAAGCGAATGGCTATATAAGAGTAGTCTGAAGCAATTTCATTGGCGTACTTCAATGCGCGTTTTTGTGCTTTTTCTAGGCTGATGCCTTCGCGATCAGCTGTTAGGGTAATATTTTTCTGAACTTCTGGCTCATGGATCAGCGCCTTGACTAAGGTGCGACGGTGGGATAGATCGGGACCTATCACGGCGGCCTTGCTATTGCGAAAGTGTACGCGAAGTAGACGGTGCAGCATACGTTGAGTGCGCACTTGGCCTTTACCTTGGTCAGTCAGTTCGGATAATTGTAAAGGAGCAGAAAATTGCACACGCGTTTTATGACCTAAAATCAAAACTTGAAAAAAACGGCGTAAGCGACCTGTCACTGCCCAGCTATCAGCAAAGATAAGTTTCCATGGACTGGTTTCACGGTCGGGGGACTGCCCCCAGTACACGCTAATAGGTACCACTTGCACATTTTTCAAGTGGCCGGCGTCCACTGCGCAGACCAATTGCTTTAAGGTTGGCGCAATATGCTGCTTACTTTTACGACCTGTCCAGTTGGGTTCTTGGCGTAAGTAAAAAAAGCAGCTGAGGTGTTCTAAACTGGGTTCGTTAAAGCGTTCGACTGGACGGTGTAGGCCAGCTTTCCGGCACTCATTGTCCAGCACAATAAGATCGCTTATAGACGGTTGTTGCAGTACATAAACTAAGGGTAGGTCACTACGTAGGTTATGAAAGACGCTGTTATCGATGGTTTCTGAACGCACCCAAATTAATAATAAGTGTCGTAAGACTGAAAAGTATAGGCGACGTATTGATGGTAAAAACATAAAGAAATCAGCCTCAAATGAATCAGAACTACCTGCGGGAAAGTGAAAATCCGTGAGTGAGTGCATGTACGCAATGGTTGATAGGTTACGCTTTTCAGACCCGTTGTGGGGGTAAAATTATTCACAGTGCAGCTATAAAGTAATAATTGTCATTTAAATACTGAGCTTGGCTGTTATGCTCTTTCTTTTTATAAAGTGTAATGGCACAGTTTTGTGGTTTTTAATCGCGAGTGGATTGTGCGGTAAACCTGCAGTGATGATGTAGAAGGGTAAACAATAATGATCAAAGTAGCGCACTTAACAAAACGCTTTGTGCAGCAGGTCGCAGTGGATGATTTATCATTTACCATTGAGCCAGGTGAAGTGGTGGGTTTTTTGGGGCCGAATGGTGCCGGTAAATCCACTACCATGAAAATGCTAACGGGTTTTTTAGCACCTTGTGAAGGTAGCATCAGTATTTGTGGTTTTGATATTGAGAGACAGACGTTAAAGGCTCAACGTCAGATAGGGTATTTGCCAGAAGGTGCGCCTTGCTATGGTGATATGACAGTTGGTGATTTTCTTGTATTTATTGCTCAGATCCGTGGTTACCGTGGGCAAGCATTGAAAGAGCGTGTCATGCGTGCCATTGCTTTGGTTGAACTTGAGCAGGTTGTTGAACAGAGTATTGAAACTTTATCTAAGGGTTTTAAACGTCGTGTGGGGTTGGCGCAAGCCGTGTTGCATGAGCCACAAGTTTTGATTTTAGATGAGCCCACGGATGGCCTTGATCCAAACCAAAAGCATCAAGTGCGCAAACTGATTAAAAACTTAGCGGTGGGGCGCATTGTGATTATCTCAACGCATATTTTAGAAGAGGTCGGTGCACTCTGTACTCGAGCGATGCTGATCCATCAAGGGCGTTTGCTAGTGGATGAAACTCCTTACGCTTTGCAAAGCCGCTCCCGTTATCATCAAGCAGTAACTTTGTTGCCAGAGCAGCCACTAGATCGTCAGTTACTGCAGTCGGTACCAGGTGTGCTTGCTGTGGAGGAGAATCCATTGGATGGTAGCTTGACTCTCGTTGCGGCACCTGGTCAGGTGATTTTCCCAGCAATTAATCAACTGATTTATCAGCAAGGCTGGCAGGTGCGTGAATTAGAAGTGGAGCGCGGCCGGTTGGATGAAGTGTTTCGTAGTTTGACACGTGGAGATGCTGCATGAAACAGCTGCCGATTATTTTTAAACGAGAGTTTTCTAGTTTTTTTGCGACGCCTTTAGCTTATGTGTTTTTATTGATTTTCTTGGTGTTAACCAGTGTATTTACTTTTTATTTAGGCGATTTCTATGAAAGTGGTCAGGCTGACTTACTTCCATTTTTTAACTTTCACCCTTGGTTATATTTATTATTAGTACCAGCCTTAGCTATGCGTATGTGGTCTGAGGAACGTAAAAGCGGCACCATCGAATTGCTGATGACTTTACCTATTACGCGTTTTGAAAGTGTTGTCGGAAAATTCTTAGCGGCTTGGGTATTTGCGGGTATCGCTTTATTGTTGACCTTTCCTATGGTTTTAACGGTGAATTATTTAGGCAATCCTGATAATGGAGCTATTTTGACTGGTTATATAGGCAGTTGGTTGTTGGCTGGATCCTACTTAGCCGTAGGGGCTTGTATGTCAGCTTGGGCAAAAAACCAAGTCATCGCCTTTATTTTAACGGTCAGTGTGTGTTTCGTTTTTGTACTGAGTGGCTTTTCATTGGTGCTGGACATATTTACAGGTTGGGCGCCGCAGTGGCTGATTGATACAGTCGCTTCTTTTAGTTTTTTAACACGCTTTCAAGCAATCAGTAAAGGCGTGATCGATGTGCGTGATCTGCTTTATTTTGCCAGTTTTATAGCTGCATGGCTGATGGCAACGGCGGTGGTTATTGATTTAAAGAAGGCAGACTAATCATGAAAAGATTGATGTATTCTAGTGTCGGTTTGTTATTCATTGTCATTGTTTTTTTGGGCTTTAATCTGTTATCTAATCATTGGTTTAAAAATACCCAGATCGATTTTACAGAGCAAAAACTCTATACCTTATCTGATGGCACACGACAGCTCTTACTGGAACTGCAAGAGCCTATACGCTTGCAGTATTTTTACTCGGATAAAGCTACTCGTGATGTGCCGACATTACGTAATTATGCACGGCGAGTGGAAGAGTTGCTGGGCACTTATGTGCGCATGGCAGAGGGTAAGCTCAGTTTAGAAGTCATTGATCCAGAACCTTTTTCTGAAGCGGAAGACCGTGCCGCTGCACTTGGTCTACAAGCTATACCTTTAGATCAGGGAGGGGCTCAACTGTATTTCGGTTTAGCCGCAGAAAACAACCAAGGTGATCAATATATCATCCCGTTTTTTACCCTAGATCAAGAAGCACTTTTAGAGTATGAACTGAGCCGTTTAATCAGTAGCGTGGCTCAGCCTGAGCGTCCGGTGATTGGGTTGCTCAGTGGTTTGCCACTTAATGGTGGCTTTGATATGCAAGCGGGCAGAGCTTTGCCTGTATGGACGATTCTAGAAGAGGTGCGTCAACAGTTTCATATTGAAAGCTTAGCTGATGATGTGGATTTAATTCCTGAAGAGGTGGACACGCTATTTTTAGTTCATCCTAAAAACTTAAGTCAAGCCACAAAATACGCCATCGATCAGTTTGTTTTGCGAGGCGGTAAATTGCTGGCCTTTGTTGATCCTTTTAGTGAGGCCGATATAGGGGGAATTATGCTTGGCGCGGCGGGGATGGATAAAGAGTCTAACTTGCCAACATTATTTCAAGCATGGGGGCTGCGCATGGTGCCGGAGCAGGTAGTGGGCGATGGTGCTTATGCGATGTCTGTAGGCGTTGGCCCTGAACAGCGAGCAGTGCGCCATCCCGGGTGGTTGGAGCTGCCTCAACAAGCGCTTAATGATACCGATGTGCTGACTTCGCAGTTAAATAATGTGACTTTAGCTAGTGCAGGGATTTTAGAGCCTTTGGCTGATGCTACGACGCAATTTACACCACTCTTATATAGTTCAGAATATGCTATGCCTTTTGCTGCGCAGCGCATGGCTATGCTGCAAAATCCAGCTCAATTGCTGGCTGAGTTAGAGCCGACTGGTGAGCGTTATGTACTCGCAGCACGTATCAGTGGTCCTGCACATAGTGCATTTATCGATGGTGTTGAAGGGCAAAGTGAGGGGCTTAAACAGGCTGATAACATCAATGTTATTGTGATAGCAGATAGCGATATCTTGAGTGACAGGATGTGGGTGCATGTGCAGAATTTTTTTGGTCAACGCTTGCCACAACCCTGGGCGGATAACGGTAGTTTTACGATCAATGCTTTAGAAAACTTATCTGGCTCAGATGCTTTAATTGGTATCCGTTCTCGTGGTAACTCTAATCGTCCGTTTACTGTGGTGGATCAGTTACAGCGTGTAGCGCAGGAGCGTTTTTTGCAAAAGGAACAAGCTTTACAGGCTCGTTTAGCGGAAACTGAAGACAAGTTGTTTGCCTTGCAGCAAGAAATGGATCCGTCTCAAGAGCAAGAGTTAACGGTGGAACAGGAAGCGACCATGCAACAGTTTTTAGAGCAAAAGCTGAAAATACGTAAGGAGTTACGTGAGGTACGCTACCAGCTTAGTGCTGATATTGAAGCGTTAGGAACCCGGTTGAAGTTCTTTAATATTGGTGTGATGCCAATTTTACTGACTTTTATGCTAGTGATGATGGTCTTGCTGCGTCGTATTCGTCGGATGAAAGTGTAGGAGTGAACCATTTGGAGTGAACCCCTAAAGTTGGACTGAATTTTCAACTGGAAGGGTTCACAATGAAAAGACCGAAACACACCAAAGCTTTTAAAATAAACGCGGTACGAAAATACCTTAAAGGGCATTTAAGTAGTGCTGAGTTTTCAAAAAAATACTTACTTAATGACGCAACATTAAAGCGATGGGCTGATCGTTATAAACAGCATGGTAAATCTGCTTTTGATGTCGAACTGAAGGTATCAACCCGATATGATGCCTAAAAAAGCTGGACGCCTTAATGCAAAGCAAAAAGTCAGCGCCAAAGAAAAAACGATAATTGTTGATGCATTAAGGCAGGAGCATGCTTTAAAACTGCTACCGCAGCTTGATAGCAGCAAGACAACGCTTCTGCACTCAGATCAAGGTTGGCATTACCGCATGCATGACTTTAAAAGGTCATTGGCTAACACCAACATCACTCAAAGCATGTCTCGCAAGGGTAATTGCTACGATAATGCAGCCATGGAAAGTTTCTTCGCTACTTTTAAAAAAGAGTTCTTTTATCGTTTCAAGGGCAAATCAGAAAAATCACTGATGAAGGAAATAAAAGATTACATTAGCTACTATAACAACGAACGAATCATGCTTAATTTAAAGATGAGCCCTGCTCAATACAGAGCTCTGTACCTAAGAAAAAGCGTGGCTTAGGAGTCCAAGAAAAGGGGGCACTCCACATTGCTCTATAAAAAAACCAGACGTTGAGTCTGGTTTTTTTATAGAGCAATGGGCATTACGATGACTGTTCGTTTTTTAGCGACTTTTTGGAGGCTCTACTAATAGTGCTTCCGGTGGTGTCTCACAATGAATTTTATGTCCAAGCAGTTCTTCAATTGCTGGTAGGGCGTACGCATCATCTTCACCCGCAAAACTAATGGAGACACCTGTGGTACCTGCGCGGCCGGTACGGCCAATGCGGTGCACATAGTCGTCGGGGTCTTCAGGTAAGGTGAAGTTCACTACGTGACTGATATCATCAACATGAATACCGCGTCCAGCAACGTCTGTAGCAACTAGAACACGTACACGGCCGGAGCGAAAGTTTTCCAACACACGGGTGCGCTTATGCTGTGCCACGTCTCCTGACATTTGGGCGGCATTAATGCCGTCGCGGGTTAAGCGTTCTTCAATTCGGCGCACTTCGTCTTTACGATTGGCAAAGACAATTACACGGGGCCAGTTATTTTGTTGAATCAGATTGTAAAGCAGTTTGTACTTATCACTGCCTGCAACGGCATATACATGTTGCTCAATAGAATCACTGGCGACAGTGTCAGGTTCGATTTCAATGATGGCTGGATCTGTGGTCCATTGTTTGGATAAGTTCATGACATCGTCAGTAAAGGTGGCCGAGAATAAGAGAGTTTGACGCTCTGATTTAGGGGGTGTTTGGCGAATAATCTGACGTACTTGTGGGATGAAGCCCATATCGAGCATGCGATCGGCTTCATCCATTACGAGAACTTCAACCATATCTAGATGGATTTCACCACGCTGATTAAAGTCTAATAGACGACCAGGAGTGGCCACTAAAATATCGCAATAACGTGCCTCTAATTGGCGCAGTTGTTTATCAAAATCCATACCTCCCACAAAACCCATTACATTCAGGTCGGTGTACTTTGTTAAAGCAATCGCGTCATTGGCAATTTGGACAACCAACTCTCGAGTAGGCGCAATAATCAACGCTCGTGGTTCGCCCATATAGCGTTCGCTAGGAGGGCGGGTTTGTGTCAGCTGGCTGATGGTGGAAATTAAAAACGCGGCAGTTTTACCGGTACCAGTTTGTGCACGGCCAATGGCGTCTTTACCAGCTAAAGTGTGACCTAATACTTGCGCTTGGATTGGTGTGCAGTAAGGAAAGCCTAAATCTTGGATTGCGTGCATCAGTTCTGGAGCAAGGTTAAAGTCATGGAAGCGTGTTTTTCCATCTTGCTCTTCCACTACAAAGTCTTCAATGGACCAGGGCTTATCAGTAGACTTTAGGTTTTCTTTTTTAGGTGTATGAGGTTTAGACACGGCAGTTTTCACAGGTGTTGTGTTCTGTTCAGCAGCTTTTTTTGCTGAAGTGGAGTGAATAGACTCTGCTGATTTCATAGTGGTGTTATTGGTTTGCTCAGCATGAGTGACTTCAGGCTCTTTTTTAAAAATATTCTTAAGTGCTTTGAGCACGGCATTCTCTTATATGTAGTCTATAAATTCATACTAGTGTAAGCCATCGTAGTGCTGAGTAGAAACAGTTTCATTGCTGGTGGTCAAAGTGAGTGTAAATACCAAGCAGATCTTTGGGTAAGGCGAGGCGCTGAATCTAGATTAAAAGGCAGGCAGAGGTGAAACTTGGGATGCTCTCATGTCAATACCAACTCAACGTTGATTGAGGGCTAACTGGCACGGTCACTTATTTAGATGGCGAGATGCTTCATAGCAGGACGCGCGGTTTTGAGAGTAAGAACATGAGCCGGCAGTGTGTGGTGTTATGGAGCACATACCCTATACCGACAAACACTGTATTCATCAATAAAGTACTCACCGATATCGCTCCAAAACCCGCGCTCGGACTATACTGTTAAGTTAGGGATGTAAAAATACACCTACCTACAGCACACACTACAGACTAACACATCTATCATTCAGAAACGAAAAAACCCGTTAAGTATCAACTACTTAACGGGTTTTCTTAATATGGCGCAGTGGACGGGACTCGAACCCGCGACCCCCGGCGTGACAGGCCGGTATTCTAACCAACTGAACTACCACTGCGCAATTCTTGAAAGATATGGTGGGTGATGACGGGATCGAACCGCCGACCCTCTGCTTGTAAGGCAGATGCTCTCCCAGCTGAGCTAATCACCCATGTCTTTCGAAGAGGTGCGTATTATAGGCACCATAAAAAGATTTAGCAAGCACTATCTTTAAAAAATCAAATAAACACTTTTATCGAGGTCTCGCACGATCTCGTACTTTTGGTGTGAGAATGGATAGCAAGGGGCGTAAGCAGCCCTACTAGGAGCTTGTCAGCTGCTCAATGTATTGCCGGATCACTGCAATAGGCGTTCCGCCTATGCTGCCAGCATAGTAACTCGGACTCCATAATGCATTTTTCATGTATGTAGACTTAACCAACTCAGGATGCATTTGTTTAAGTCGGCGGTCTGATATGCCTTTCAAGCTATTTACTAAGCGTGATAAGAAACCTTGGGAGGAAAGTTTACCAGAAGGTGTACGTGGTCAGCTTCGCCATTAAATTCAAACAATTCTGACTCAAAGCTCACGCACACACCGTTAAAAATACTTTCAAGCGATTTTAGGTGTTGACTGCTGAACACAGCACCTCGGTACTTAGTACAAAGATCAAGTGAGCATGGATTTCAAAAATACAGTGTCTACCTGATCTGTATGGGTTATTTTTAATCATAGGTCAATTATTCTTGAAGGTATTAAAAGCACCAAGACTTTAAAAGTTCGAGTATGAGACAAGCATGTGCCCTTGCTAAACCGCATGGCTCGAGGTGTCAATTTCGTTTGGAACTTTGTTAATGAATTAAGTCAACGCTCGATCAAAGAGCGTGGTGTGTTTTTGTCTGCGTATGATATGCATCCCTACACAAAGGGCGCAGGTAAAGAGCTTGGGCTGCACAGCCAAACCTTACAGTGCATTGCAGGTGAGTATGTCACGCGCCGTAAGCAGTTTAATAAAGCACGGCTGAACTGGCGCAAATCAGACGGTGCTAGGCGTTCGCTCGGCCAGTTTCAATGAAGATGCCCGTGGCCGCTGGTACTTTAACGTGGTGGTGGGTGTGGAGGTCGAGCCAACCAAAGGCCAAGACTGTATCGGTATTGACCTTGGTTTGACCGACACTGCCACCTGCTCGGATGGCATAAAACTGGAAGCGGGCCGCTTCTATCGTGGCCTTGAGGAAAAATTAGCCATAGCACAACGGGCTAGAAATAAAACCCAAGTCAAAACCCTTCACGCTAAGATTGCTAACCGTAGAAAAGACGCATTGCACAAGTTTAGCCGTAAGCTGGTCAATCGCTGCGGTGAAATCTATGTGGGCAATGTCAGTAGCTTAAAACTCGTTAAAACCACGATGGTCAAGTCAGTGTTAGATGCTGGCTGGGGTCAATTAAAAACAATGCTGGACTATAAATGCGCTCACGCAGGCATTGTTTTTAAGGAAGTTGACGAGGCATACACCACCCAAGCCTGTTCGAATTGTGGCAGCTTGCCCGAATCGAGGCCGAAAGGTATCGCGGGACTTGGAATAAGAGAATGGCTGTGGGAGTCCCGCCCATTGGGGCGGGAGGGTATCAAGCTGATTTAAGTTGCGTACTGAGCCAGCGGCCAATATCTGCAATTTGCTCGTGGCACACAGCATGCTCCATGGGATAATCGTGCCATGTTACTGTAACGCCCCATTCTTGAAGTTGTTTTTTTACGGCTTGTCCCATAAATAAGGGAACCACTGGATCCTGCACACCGTGCATGCACAGTGTAGGTATCTTGGTTTGCACTGGATTCAGTTGTGTGACTTGCTCAAAGGTTGGTGCATAGGTTGATAATGCCATGACACCACCTAAGGGTTCGTTCCAACGTAAAAATGCAGTATGTAACACAACAGCGCCACCTTGCGAGAAACCTGCGAGAATGATGCGAGCAGGGTTAATACCACTGTCACGTTGTTGCTCCATGAGAGTGATCAATTGCTGGGTTGTGGTTTCCAATTGCTCGCTATTAATTGCGCGTTTACCAGGGCTGATTGATAAAATATCGTACCAACTGGGCATTTGGTAACCACCGTTGATGGTGACGGCTTGGTTTGGAGCTTGCGGTAAGATAAAGCGTGTGCTTGGCAGTTGTGGCTGTAACATGCGTGCGACAGGCTCAAAATCAGTGCGGTCTGCGCCTAGTCCATGCAGCCAAATGACACACGCATTGGCCGGTTGTAGGGCCTCAACAATTAATGCATTTTTGATCATGAATAACTCATCTTAAAGGGTTTCAAAACGCCCCATTTGGCGGTTTTTTTGAACATTATCAGTATTGAAAACTTGACCATTCATGGCAATGTAAATACCGGAGTCTAAACATTGCAAGATACCGATCGCAAAACCTAAATTAAAAGGGGCATCGCTTTTTCGCATACGAGCTGGTTGCATGGCACCGGTGAAGACAACAGTTTTACGATTCACTTGTCCTAAAAACTGTGCGCTTAAGGTCATCGTATCTGTACCATGAATAATTAAAATATGTGTGTGAGGGCTACTGAGCACTCGTTGGCGTAAGAGCTCACGGTCACTTTCAGTAAACTCTAGGCTATCTTTTTTTAATAAGCTCTCTACCGTATAGGTTAAATTAACGCCGGCTTCATCAAGCAGCTCGGGAGCCATAGGTTCACCAATGGTAAATTCCGAAAGGGCATCATGATAAATTTTATCAAAAGTACCCCCCGTGGTTAGAATATGAATATGCATTAGATTGCGTAATCCTATCTGCTAAGGGTGGGTTTACTATGGATTATTGCTTAGAAGGCATGATGAAAGCTATGCATAGATTCGGAAGTGTTATGACAACAGCAGCAGAACAGATGTGGTATGTGTACTTAGTGCGTGCAGAAAATCAAGCTTTATATTGCGGGGTCAGCTTGGATGTAGATAAGCGTTTTGCTCAGCATTGTTCAGGTAAGGGGGCGCGTTTTTTTTCGACTAGTCCGGCCAAAGCGCTAGTTTATGTGGAAGAGTGTGCAGATAAATCCAGTGCATTGCGTCGTGAAATAGCTATTAAACGTTTACCAAAAGCGCTTAAAGAACAATTACTCTACGCTCCTAGTAATGAGCTGTTAGTAGAGCTAAAAAAGCCCCGCTAGCGTTAGGCTAGCAGGGCTTTTAACATTACTGGTAAGCGCCTGGGATTGGGCGCAAGTTAATCTCTACGCGGCGGTTTTGCTGACGGCCTTGTGCAGTGTTGTTATCTGCGATGGGTTGATCAGGGCCTACGCCGTGAACGCTCATGCGTGCTCTACTTACACCTTGGTTACTTAAATAGTTAGCAACGCTTTGTGCGCGGCGCTGGGAGAGGTTCATGTTGTGCTGATATGGACCTGTGCTATCAGTATGACCAACAATTTCAATGGTATTTTGATCATACTGGTTAAACGACTGTACTAAGTTATTTAGGGTGCCGTAGAAGTTACTAGAAATTGTTGCTGAGTCAGTTGCAAAGGTCACGTTGCCCGGCATAATTAAAGTGAGGTTGTCACCAGAGCGTTGGATATCAATTCCTGTGCCTTGCATGCTGCGACGCAATTCGGCTTCTTGTTTATCAACATAGTAGCCATAGCCAGCACCTGCTGCACCTGCCACCGCAGCACCAATTAATGCGCCTTTACCGCGGTCTTTTTTGCTAGAGGTTGCTGCACCAATTGCTGCACCGCCAAGCGCGCCTAAGCCTCCGTAGATTGCTGTTTTATTTGATCCACCTTGCTGGCCATCGTAAGGGTTGTTGGCACAACCAGCTAGTAGCGCAACAATACCTGTGGCAATCAAGGTGCGTGATTTGGAGAGTTTTCGCATGGTCAATTCCTTATAAGCTATAAGCTTTTGTTGTGTGTTGCTTGTTTACTCTATGTGAATCAGAACCGAATTAATATAGTTAGTTCATTAGGCACGTACAAAAGGATTATTACGCATTTCATCTCCGAGTATGGTGTCGGCTCCATGTCCAGTGACGACTGTTGCTTCTTCATCCAAGGTGTATAAACGTTGGCGAATGGAGCGTTCAATGGTGCTGTAATCGCCTCCCCATAAGTCAGTGCGGCCAATGCCTTGTTTAAATAAAGTATCACCGGCAATCAGTAGTTTGTCATTGGGGAACCAGAAGCTCATAGAGCCTGGGGTATGACCGGGAGTGTGGAGTGCTACACCGCAACCACAGGCTAGCTCTTCATCATCGTTGAGCCAATAATCTGGAGCGGGTACTGGGGTATAAGGAACGCCAAACATTGAGCATTGCATTTCTAAATTATCCCAGAGAAATTGATCTTCTTTGTGCAGGTGTAAAGTAGCCCCTGTTTTTTCTTTCATCAGGCCTGAGGCTAAAAAATGGTCTAGATGGGCATGGGTATGGATAATGCTTACAACGCGTAGGCCCAATTCATCAAGGCGTTGTAAAATCAATTCATGATTACCGCCGGGGTCAATGACCAGTGCCTTTTTTGTAATGGGATCACCAATGATGGTGCAATTGCACTGTAATGGGCCGACGGGAAACGTTTCTCGAATCAATGGGAGGTGCTTCGTCAATGGTTTAAACTCCGAGTGAAAAGATTTATCTTTGTAAGCATAGCCTAACGTATTCACCATTTATTGTCGGTGGTCTGAGGAGATGATATGAATAAATACCAAACTGCAATTCTGGCTGAGCCGGTCCCCCCGTTAGCACGACATGTGTTTTTTACCTTAGAGTCAAATGAGCAACTTGCGGCGGCATTGCGTCGTTTGTCTGAGTTAGCAGATGGTAAAAATATTGTTGTTGGTTTGGGTTCATCACTTTTGCAAGCTGTAGGTATGAGGCTGGATAAATTACGTATTTTCCCAGCATTAAGTGCGCACGGTATTGATATTCCTTCGACTCAGTATGCGATGTGGTGTTGGTTGCTAGGCGATGATCGTGGTGAATTATTGCATCGTACTAATACTTTAATTAATGCACTTGCTCCTGCGTTGTCTGTAGTTCAAGTCACCGAGTCTTTCCGTTATTTAGATGGTCATGATCTAACCGGCTATGAAGATGGCACCGAAAACCCAGTGGGGCAGGCGGCGATTGATGCGGCGTTTGATACACAAGCCCCAGGTGGAAGCTACGCTGCTGTGCAGCATTGGGTGCATGATTTGGTGAGCTTTAAACATTTACCACAGCAGGAGCAAGATCATATTTTTGGTCGTCGCTTAAGTGATAATGAAGAGATTGATGATGCGCCAGAATCAGCTCATGTAAAGCGTACTGCGATGGAGGATTTTGAGCCTGAAGCGTTTGTAGTACGCCGCTCTATGCCTTATATCGATGGCGATGATGCGGGCTTGGTCTTTTTGTCTTTTGGCGATACGTTGGATTCTTATGAGAAACAGTTGCGTCGTATGATTGGTTTGGATGATGGTATTACAGATGCTTTGTTCCGTTTTAGTCGTCCAGTGACTGGAGGTTATTACTGGTGTCCGCCAATGGTCGATGGGCAGCTTGATTTAAGTGCTGTACTTTAAGTACATCAAGTAAACCCGTTCATTATATTTTGAATGTATTTCATGGTGAGTGATGAGGTACAAAATGAGTGGGTTTTGTCGGAGTTGCACAAGAGCTCGTACTTTGAGTGCGAAGATGGGAAGCGATAAGTGCGTAAACAGCCTATTGGAGTCTTGTTTGCTGCTCACTATATTATCGGTTCACTGTGCTAGGTGCGCCTCTAACACTCCCTGCGAGCCCGCCTGAGTCAGGGGTCGAAAGATATTGCAGGGTTTGGAATAAGAGAATGGACGTGCAGCGGGTGCGGTGTCCCCCATGACCGCGATATAAGCGTGGTGCAAAACATTCTCGCGGTCGGGCATTGTTGTCTAGCAGCAGGAGTCCCCGTTCTTTAGATCGGGGAGGATATCAATAAGTAGAAGCAGGTGGCTTGTGATGATCAACCCAAAGCAGTGTGGCACCAGCAATTGCTGCGGGCATAGCAATTAAGTTGAATACAGGCACCATCAATGCTAGGTAAGTGATACCACCAAAACCTAAGCTTAAGATGCGTCGGCTGCGAATCCACTCTATCATTGAAGGCCAGCTGATGTTGTTATTGTCGGCAGGGTAGTCAATATATTGTACAGCCATCATCCAAATATTAAAAACTACCCACAGTGGCGCGGCAATAATGTTGATCCCAGGAATTAAGGATAGGATGAGTAAGCCTAAGGCGCGTGGTAAAAAGTAACCCAGTTTACGCATTTCCCGTGCCAAGGTGCGGGGAACCATGGCGAGCAATGCTTTCCAACTAAAGGGTGGGAAGTGATCGTTGCCGCGTGCAATCACCTCAACCTTTTCAGCGAGGAAGCTGTTAAAAGGCGAAGCAATTAAGTTGGCGATGGTAGTGAATGTGAAGAAAATGATCAGCAGTACTAATACAACAAATAAAGGCCAGAGCAAGTAATCTAAAAAAGATAACCAACTAGGTAAGTTCGGCATCAATTGTTCGACCCACCCACGGAAGCCTTGTACAGCAAAATAAATGAGTCCGAAAAATACAGCAATATTAATCGACAGCGGTAGTAATACATACATACGCAGTCCGGGCCGTGTGATCATTTTAAAGCCAGCAGTTAAGTAATAAGGGCCGCCAAGAGGTTGGGCTGACATAAAGTGTATCCTTTGCGAGTGGCGTGGTAAGTGACGTTGGTAGACTATATAAGCAGCTTGGTGCTGTTATAAAGTATTGTAATCTACATTCGTTCAATATTTTAAAAGGTTAGAGTTAGGTTAGCGAACCTGAAAGCTGTAATCTATGACACGTTTTTGGCCTTAGGTCCCTTTTAGGAGTTATGTATGTCTGAAGTACGCCATTCAAAAGTTATTATTCTAGGTTCCGGTCCTGCAGGTTATAGCGCAGCTGTGTATGCAGCACGCGCTAACTTAAATCCTTTATTGATAACGGGGATGCAAGCAGGTGGCCAGCTCACGACAACTACTGATGTAGATAACTGGCCAGGTGACCCTGAAGGGTTAACTGGGCCTGCACTGATGGAACGTATGCAGCAGCATGCTGAGCGTTTTGATACAGAGATTGTTTTTGATCATATTCATACCGCACAGTTGAAAAATAAACCATTTACTTTAATTGGTGATAGTGGAACTTACACTTGTGATGCGTTGATTATTGCTACTGGGGCGAGTGCACGTTACCTAGGTCTGCCTTCAGAAGAAAGCTTTATGGGGAAAGGGGTTTCAGCTTGTGCTACCTGCGATGGTTTTTTCTATCGTAATCGTGAAGTCGCTGTTGTAGGTGGAGGCAATACTGCGGTAGAAGAAGCGCTTTATCTGTCTAATATTGCCAGTAAAGTCACTTTGGTCCATCGTCGAGACACCTTCCGTGCTGAGAAAATTCTACAAGACAAACTGCAAGCACAAGTTGTTGCGGGGAAAATTGAGCTGGTGTTGAATGCGCAGGTTGATGAGGTTTTGGGTAATGATATGGGCGTTACTGGTGTACGCTTATTAAATAATGATGGCAGCACCACAGAGCTTGCAGTGGATGGTGTCTTTATCGCTATCGGCCATACACCTAACACAAGTCTTTTTGAAGGTCAGTTAGAACTTAAAGATGGTTATATGGTAGTCAATGGGGGGCGCGAAGGGAATGCGACCGCAACCAGTATCCCTGGAGTTTTTGCTGCAGGAGATGTGGCAGATAATATCTATCGACAGGCCATTACTTCGGCTGGCGCAGGCTGCATGGCTGCATTGGATGCTGAAAAATATTTAGAGAATTAAGCTTAAAATGTGCGAAAAAACGCCGCTATTGCAACTTGCAAAGCGGCGTTTTTTTGCTGAGGTTTATTTAGGCTTCGCCAGCTAATTTGCGTTTGTATTTAAAACTCCATAGCGTATGCATGAAGGCGCTGCAAAATAACAGAACGCTTAAGAAGGTTTCTGTATATCCCAACCAGGCATTCACTGGTGAGAAGCTAGCTACGACGCCATGTATGAAGTAGATATTAATTAAAATACAGGCCCAAATATGAGTTTTTTCTGAGCCTAATAGCATACCTAAGGCCACAATCATCAGTGGTGTTAAGGCGATGGTGATAATTGCTGCAGCGCCTAAGCCTGGGGTATCCGGTCGGTTAATGAAAAATAAATTCCATACCACTAGCAGTGCTGCGAGTGCGGCCAATGAAACTAGGCTAATGAGGCGGCTGATGCGTAGGCGGGGTTTCAGCCAGTTGAGCTCAGGAAGCGGCTTGTCATTTTTTTTAGCCATGGGACGACTCCAGTTGCTGAGCAAATTTCGCTAGGCGTAGTCCCAGAGCTGTGCAGAGGCTAATTTCATGCTCGTCGAGCGAGCGCTTGCTATCAGCGCCAGCAACATGACTGGGGCCGTAAGGGGTACCGCCTGCTTGAGTATTGAGTAAAGCAGATTCGCTATAAGGTAGGCCGCAAATTAACATGCCGTGATGCAGTAATGGCAGCATCATGCTAAGCAAAGTGCTTTCTTGGCCTCCATGTAGGCTAGATGTGGAAGTGAAAACACCAGCTGGTTTGTTAACTAATTCCCCAGTAAGCCAAAGGCTGCTGCTGCCATCAAGGAAGTACTTCATTGGTGCTGCCATATTACCAAAGCGTGTAGGGCTGCCGAGTGCTAAACCGGCACAGTTTTTTAAGTCATCCAGAGTTGCGTAGATGGCACCCTCGCTAGGGATTTGTGGTGCGATCGCTTCACATTCGGTTGATACGGCCGGTACGGTGCGAAGGCGGGCTTCCATCCCGCCTTGCTCTACACCTCTAGCAATGTAGCGTGCCATATCTGCTGTAGCGCCATAGCGACTGTAGTAAAGTACTAAAATATAAGGTGCAGTCATGCTAAAAGCTCAATGATATTGTCGATGGGGCGGCCGATGGCTGCACGTTCGCCTACTTCAAGAATGGGGCGTTGAATTAATATGGGAGCTTTAACCATAGCGTCGATTAATTCAGACTCACTGAGCTCAGGATTATCTAATGCCATTTCACTGTAAGCTGTTTCTCCAGTACGTATTAGGGCGCGCGCATTGATTCCAAGCTTGCTCAGGAGTTGGCTGATTTGCTTGGCGTTCAGTGGTGTATCTAAGTAGTGTACTACTGTTGCCTTAATACCACGTTCTTCCAGTAGTGCTAAGGCTGCTCGGGATTTGCTGCAGCGTGAATAGTGATACAAAGTGATATCTGTCATTTTTTTACCTCTAAAGATGCATCAGGCATTCTAACAGGCTCATCGACTTGGTCGATATATCTGTACTAAAGTGAGAATACCTTGAAAAAATACCTATTTTTAATTGTACTTACTATCTTAACAGCTTGCGGACAAAGTGACTCATTAGGTATCGATCAGCATGGTGTACCGGTTTCCGAAGCGCTGTTAGCGGATCAGTGGTTGGTTATTAATTACTGGGCAGTGTGGTGTGCTCCATGCCGTAATGAGATACCCGAGCTTAATGCATTACATCACCGCTTAAGTGATAAGGGTGTACGGGTATTTGGTGTGAATTATGATCAGTTGCAAGGTGAGGCGTTGCAGGCCGATAGTCAGCGGTTAGGTATTGCTTTTCCGGTGCTAGCTAAGGACCCCGCGCAGCGTTTTGCTTTGCCAACTGTACATGGGTTGCCCGTAAGCTATATTGTTAATCCTGAAGGTGTTTGGGTGCGTAAGTTAGAGGGTGAGCAGACACTGGACAGTATCTTGCAGGTGTTAAGTGATGAGGGATGGTCAGCTCCCTAAAGTGCTGACCTTGTTTGTATTAGAGTGCTTTTTTACGGTCGTGTAATGCGCGCTGCATTTCGCGATTTGAATCACGCTCTTTTTGTACGTGACGTTTATCGTAAGCTTTTTTACCTTTACCTAGCGCAATTTCACATTTGACTAAGTGTTTTTTCCAGTACAAAGCCAAAGCAACGCAGGTATAACCTTTTTGTTGGACACCTTCAAAGAGCTTATCAAGCTCTCTGCGATGCAAAAGCAGTTTGCGAGTACGAGTTGGGTCTGCAATGACATGGGTGCTAGCAGTTTTTAAGGGGCTGATGTGGCAGCCCATTAACCATGCTTCACCGTCTTTTAATAAGACGTAGCTATCCACGAGCTGCGCTTTACCAGCCCGTAAGCTTTTGATCTCCCAGCCGGACAAGGCAATACCTGCCTCCATGCGCTGTTCGACAAAATAATCATGTAGCGCTTTTTTATTGAGCGCAATAGTGCCTTTCGGTTGTTTTTTATGTTTAGCCATAACATGGGATTATAAGACGTATTTTCTCATCTGGCGAGTACTCGTTATCAAAATCGCGTAAGACCTCGTACTTTTAGTGCGAGGATGGATAGCGAGGGCTGCGTAAGTAGCCCTTTAACCCCTTAACAGGCTGCTAAAGTCTTTGCAGTATAGGTTGTGCTGGTATTATATACAGTGTGATAAGGCGCGCCAAAACATTAAAAGTCCGAGTCTGAGTCTGAGACAGGCATGTGCCCTTGCTAAACCGCATGGCTCGCAGCGTCAATTTCGTCTGGAACTTTGTTAATGAATTAAGTCAACGCTCGATTAAAGAACGTGGTGTGTTTTTGTCTGCTTTTGATATGCATCCCTACACAAAGGGCGCAGGTAAAGAGCTTGGGCTGCACAGCCAAACCTTACAGTGCATCGCGGGTGAGTATGTCGCACGCCGCAAGCAGTTTAAGAAAGTGCGGCTGAATTGGCGTAAATCAGGCGGTGTACGCCGCTCACTGGGTTGGATACCCGTCAATACAGGTGCAGCTCAATGGAAAAACGGGCAGGTCTACCATAATGGCCACTACTTCAAGGTGTGGGACAGTTACGGCCTGAGCCAATATAAATTCCGCTCTGGTAGCTTCAACGAAGATGCCCGTGGCCGCTGGTACTTCAATGTTGTGGTTGATATGGAGGTCGAGCCAACCAAAGGCCAGGACTGTATCGGTATTGACCTTGGTTTGACCGACATTGCCACCTGCTCGGACGGCACCAAGCTAGAAGCGGGCCGCTTCTATCGTGGCCTTGAGGAAAAATTAGCCATAGCGCAACGATCCAGAAATAAAACCCAAGTCAAAACCATTCATGCGAAAATCGCTAACCGTAGAAAAGATGCCCTGCACAAGTTCAGCCGCACGCTGGTCAACCGCTGCGGTGAAATCTATGTCGGTAATGTCAGTAGTTTAAAACTCGTTAAAACCACGATGGCCAAGTCAGTGTTAGATGCTGGCTGGGGTCAATTAAAAACAATGCTGGACTATAAATGCGCTCACGCAGGCATTGTTTTTAAGGAAGTTAACGAGGCATACACCACCCAAACCTGTTCGAGTTGCGGCAGTTTGCCCGAGTCGAGGCCGAAAGGTATCGCAGGACTTGGAATAAGAGAATGGACGTGCAGTGGGTGTAGTGTCACCCACGATCGCGATATCAACGCGGCACGTAACATTCTCGCGGCCGAGCATGGCCGTCTAGCGGTAGGAATCACCGTCCTTTAGGTCGGGGAGGATGTCAAGAATCTTTAACTTTGCTTGAGGCAGTGTCGCGAATGCATGACAATAGAGTTGCATTTAAATGCGCTACGAGGCGAAGTTTAGGCTTGCAAGTGGTGTATTCATTCCTTTTTTCTGGATAAAGAGTTTATATGGCCACACAAATTCAACGGTCTGCGTTATTACCGTACAGCGCAGCTGCTTTATATGACTTGGTGAATGATGTTGCTAGTTATCCTGAGTTTTTGCCCTGGTGTTCTGCAAGCGAGATTTTAGAACATAGTGAAGAGTGCATGCGTGCTGGGCTGACAATGGCTAAAGGTAGATTGTCACAGCGCTTTGTCACTAAAAATACGTTGGTGCCCAATGAGAAAATCAGTATGACCCTTGAAGAAGGACCTTTTACACGGCTGCAGGGAAGTTGGGAGTTTAAAGCGTTGGGTGAAAATGCTTGTAAAATCAGCTTAGATTTAGAGTTTGACTACTCGGGGGCTATTATGAAAGCGACGTTGGGGCCACTGTTTACTCAAGCGGCTAACACAATGGTGGATGCATTTTGTCAGAGGGCGAAAGAACTTTATGGGTGAGGCGATAATTTGTGTTGAGGTGGCTTATGCTTTGCCAGATAAGCAAAAGATAGTCGAGCTTAAAGTGCCGCAAGGAACCCATGCGCGAGAGGCTGTGTTGCGTTCAGGGTTGGATCAAGAATTTGTTGGGCTAGATTTGCAGAGCAGTCCGTTAGGGGTGTTTGGTAAAGCTATTCCTAAGCCTGAGGCGCATATTTTAGAGGAAGGGGAGCGCGTTGAGATTTATCGTCCTTTGCTAGCAGACCCAAAAGAAGTGCGCCGGCAGCGTGCAGCCAAAGCTAAAGCTAAAGCCAAAGCAGAGCAGCAGCAAACAGAGGGTGTTTGATGGTAATTTTTGCTGCGTAGAATTAACTCAGTACGTTACCGAGTACTTGGTAGGAAAGTCACCAGAAGGCATACATGATCAGCCTACAGTTGAACTTAACCAGCTTTGACTCAGATATGAATGCAGCTAAGATCCTTCTCGTAGTCGGGCATGGGTTATCTAGCAGTAGGCCCCCGTCTTTAGGCGGGGGCTGGTAAGTACAAAAAATAGAGTAGATTTTAGAGTTGCTCACCCTCTTTGAGTCGAGAGGTTGGCATTGGCTCAACTTCAGCATCATCCAGTTCGCGTTGGATTTTTTCTTGCAGTGAACCAGGAGCCGGGGGCATTTCAGGTGTGGTTGGCAAAGGGTGGGTGATAATAGGTGTAGTTACTTCAGAGTTTGCTTCGTCGTAAGTGGTTGGTGTTACCTCACCTAAAATGGCTTGATCACGGCTGATGCCAGGAATAAAGTCACCGCCTAGACCTTGCAAAAGTCCATTTTCGTCAAAGATTAAGCTGATGCGCTCTTGTTTGCGTGTGCCACCAGCAATTTGGATGCTGTATAAGTAGTCCCAACGATTGCCATGAAAAGTATCTGCGATCAAGGGGGAGCCCATGATGTAGCGAACTTGGCGAGTGGTCATGCCAGGACGAAGTTGGTCGACCATGTCTTGGGTGACAACGTTGCCTTGTTGGATATCAATTTTATGGACGCCAGGAAATGAGCATCCTGCTAGTACGAGTAAGCTAGCGAGGGTGAAATTGCGAATAATACGTGAGCTATTTTGCATTGGAGACAGACTTCCACTATCGTGAATAGATTACAGATACACTGACTATACCTGCATTATGCGTCTTAGCGAAACCGCAATAGTGAGAAAATATCTATGCCTGAAAATAATGAATTACGTAAAGCGGGTTTAAAGGTCACTTTACCACGCGTTAAAATCATGCAAATCCTTGAAACATGTGAGCCTCGGCATATGAGTGCTGAGGATGTATATAAAACATTAATGGAGGCGGGAGAGGACGTTGGTTTAGCTACGGTGTACCGTGTTTTAACTCAGTTCGAAGCTGCAGGGTTGGTGATTCGACATAACTTTGATGGTGGTCACGCAGTGTTTGAGCTGGATGATGGAGAGCACCATGATCATATTGTCTGCGTTGACTCAGGTGAGGTTTTTGAGTTTTACGATGAAGAAATCGAAAGGCGACAGCATCAGATTGTTGAAGAGATGGGTTATGAAATGGTCGACCATAATCTTGTGTTGTATGTAAAAAAGAAGTGAATCATCCATTCAAAACAACATTGTGACGTAAGCGCATCGTTTTGGTGCGGGTTCAGTGTGCAGCTCGGTACTTTTTAGAGTGGGAAAGTTAATAAAGGGAGGCGAAAGTTCCCTTGATTGGGCTGTCTTGTTGTTCGCTGTGTATTGTCGGAGCACCACAAAATGAGTGGTGCTGCTGACACTTCCAACATAAGTAGTTGGGACCCCATAGAAAGTTTTTCATATATGCAGACTAATGAATTAGGGTGCTGCTGCCTTGGCCTGTGACTGAATACGCTGTTCAGACTATTCACTAACTTTAAAATTGAACGTTTTGGTGAGAAATTTACTTGAAGGCATATATGGGCTGTCCTTCGTAGAAAGATCGCCGAATGTAGAGAAAAGTGTGCTATATACGTTTAGCAATAAGTTTGTCAATCATTGTGATGAAAGCTATTTGGGCTGTATTGAGTCGTTTAAAACTTGTTAAAACCAAGAGAGCTAAATCGGGGCAGATTGTTGGCTGGGGCACTTAAAAACAAGTTGGACTATAAATGCGTTTATGCAGCTATTTTTTAAGGAGGTTAATGGGGCATACGCTATTTAAAGGGGTCGTTGTTGTAGTCCATTGTTTGATAGTCGGCAGAAGGTTATTGCAGGGCTAGGAGTAGTAGGATAAGCGTGCAGGCTGTAGTGTCGCGTGGCTGTGACATAGGTGCTGCTCAGCACATTCTGTCACTTGGGGATAGTTGTTTAGTAGTAGGAAACCTCCCCCTTTATTTTAGGTGTGGGAGGTTTCCAAGGTTTGATCAGTGATAAGTTTTCTAGCGTTTAACCTCTTGGGTGAGCGAGAGGTTAGCGTCCTTGTGGGCTAGCTACTGACGTAGAGATCACTGTATCCGTACATGCTTACATGTTTGGATAATTCGGGCCGCCAGTACCTTCTGGAGCGACCCAAGTGATGTTTTGTGCTGGGTCTTTAATGTCACATGTTTTACAGTGGACACAGTTTTCAGCATTGATTTGGAAGCGTTTCCCTTCAGTGTCTTCAACGATTTCATAGACACCCGCAGGGCAGTAGCGCTGTGCCGGCTCATCGTACATAGAGAGGTTTTTACCAAGCGGAATGCTTGGGTCGGCGAGCTTTAAGTGTACCGGTTGGTTTGCCTCGTGAGCTGTATTGGACAGGAAGACTGAACTGAGTTTATCAAAGCTCAACTTGCCATCGGGTTTTGGATAGTTGATTTTCTTTGACTCGGAGGCAGGCTTTAGTTGGGCGTAATCTGGAGTGGTGTCACGCAGTGTGAATGGTATTTTTCCACCAAAGATATTTTGGTCGATAAAGTTGAAAGCACCGCCAAGAATTGTACCGAACTTATGAATAGCTGGACCAAAGTTGCGGCTAGTGTAAAGGTCTTCATATAACCAGCTGGACTTGAATGCATCCACATAAGCACTCAGCTCATCAGAACCTTGACGGCCTTGAATAATGGCGTCTGCTGCTGCTTCTGCAGCGAGCATGCCTGATTTCATTGCGGTGTGGTTGCCTTTAATTTTGGCAAAGTTCAACGTGCCTAAGTCGCAACCTACAAGCGCTCCGCCTGGGAAAACCATTTTTGGCAGAGAATTGTAGCCACCCTTAGCAATTGCTCGTGCACCATAGGCAACACGGGTACCGCCTTCAAGGTATTGGCTGATGACGGGGTGGTGTTTATAGCGTTGGAACTCATCAAAGGGTGAAAGGTATGGGTTGCTGTAAGAGAGGTCTACAATAAGACCTACCACAACCTGATTGTTTTCAGTGTGATAAAGGAAAGAGCCACCTGGATTGTCATTATCTAGCGGCCAACCCGTAGTATGTAGTACTAGGCCTTCTTCATGTTTGGCTGGGTCGATGTCCCAGATTTCTTTGATGCCAATACCGTAATGCTGAGCATCTGCTTCGCTGTCAAGATTGTAGCGTTTGATCAGCTGTTTACCAATATGTCCGCGACAACCTTCAGCAAACAAAGTGTACTTGGCACGTAACTCCATCGCAGGAACATACATGCCGTCTTTTTGATTGCCGTCGCGATCTACACCCATTTCGCCAGTTAAAATGCCGTATACAGCGCCATCTTCATTGATTAGTGCTTCTTGTGCGGCAAATCCAGGGTAAATTTCCACCCCTAAACCTTCAGCTTGTTCTGCAAGCCAGCGACATAGGTTGCCGAGAGATATAATATAGTTGCCTTCGTTGTGCATAGTTTTGGGCACAAAGAAATTAGGCAGTTTTTGTCCTTTTTCGGCGTCTTTCAGTAAATAAATGTCATCTCTTTTGACTGGGGTGTTGAGTGGAGCACCAAGTTCTTTCCAGTTTGGGAATAACTCATCGAGCGCTCGGGTTTCAAATACAGCACCAGAAAGAAGGTGGGCACCGACTTCAGAACCCTTTTCTACTACGCAAACGCTGATCTCTTGACCCGCTTCTGCAGCTTTTTGTTTGAGTCGACATGCTGCTGATAGGCCAGAAGGGCCAGCACCTACGATGACGACATCGAACTCCATAAATTCGCGTTCCACAAGCTATCTCCTGCACAGGTTGTACATTATTTTATTTTTAAAGCGTGGTTTAACTCATATATAGTACGAAACTTCTTGGCATTATATCTATCATGGTGTTGTCTTCCAATGCAAACGATCGTTTGAATTTTTTCAAAGCCTGTTAGAATGGATGGCAAATGCATGCGAAGCAAAGGCATAGATTGTGATCTTGACCGCCCATAGCGTAACGTTCAAGATAACAAAACTTGTGTACTTATTAGATGAGTTAGTTATATATTCAACCAACCCAATCTAAACGGGCCAAGATAGCCTTGGCATTATAATAATTTATTCACCCGAGATAACGAGGAAACCATGAAGGTTCTAGTAGCTGTCAAACGAGTGGTTGACTACAACGTAAAGGTCCGTGTTAAAGCGGATAAATCTGGCGTTGAACTCGCCAACGTTAAAATGTCTATGAACCCTTTCTGTGAAATTGGTGTAGAAGAAGCCATTCGCTTAAAGGAAAAGGGTATTGCATCAGAAGTTGTTGCAGTGTCTATTGGTCCAGCAGCTGCCCAAGAGCAGTTGCGCACAGCGTTGGCACTGGGTGCCGACCGTGCCATTTTGATTGAAAGCAATGATGAGTTGCGTTCGCTTGCGGTGGCAAAGCTGTTGAAGGCAGTGGTTGATCAAGAGCAGCCGCAGTTGATTATGCTGGGTAAGCAAGCAATTGACAGCGATAATAACCAGACTGGTCAAATGCTAGGTGCATTAACCGGTTATGCACAGGGTACTTTTGCCTCTAAAGTTGAAGTTGATGGCGATAAGATTAATGTGACCCGTGAAATTGATGGTGGCTTGCAGACTGTTGCACTGAACTTGCCAGCTATTGTAACCACAGATTTACGCTTAAATGAGCCACGTTATGCATCATTGCCTAACATTATGAAAGCGAAGAAAAAGCCACTGGAAACCATTACTCCAGAATCTTTAGGCGTTTCTACCGAGTCCACAGTAACGACTTTGAAGGTTGAAGAGCCTGCGGCACGTAGTGCAGGAATCAAAGTAAAAGATGTGGCTGAGTTGGTTGAGAAACTTAAAAATGAGGCGAAAGTAATCTAATGGCTATTCTAGTTATTGCTGAGCATTCTAATGACGCTTTGGGTGCTGCTACTCTAAACACAGTTGCAGCAGCTCAGGCGATTGGTGGTGACATCCACGTTCTGGTCGCTGGTGCAGGCTCTGCTGCAGTTGCTGATGCAGCTGCAAAAATCAATGGTGTGAGCAAAGTCTTATCAGCGGATAATGCTGCATTTGAGCATCAGTTGCCTGAAAACGTTGCACCTTTAATTGCTGAGCTAGGCAAAGAGTATTCACATATCCTTGCAGCAGCGACAACAACAGGTAAAAACGTTATGCCGCGTGTAGCAGCATTACTTGATGTTGATCAGATTTCTGAGATCATTGCTGTAGAAAGTGCTGATACCTTTAAGCGTCCAATTTACGCGGGCAACGCTATTGCTACTGTGCAGTCTAGTGCAGCGATTAAAGTGATCACTGTGCGTGGTACTGGTTTTGATGCTGTGGCTGCTGAGGGTGGATCTGCAAGCGTTGAAGCGGTCTCTGTAGGTGGTGATGCAGGTATTTCTGCATTCGTTGGTGAGGAGCTAGCACAATCTGATCGTCCTGAGCTGACTGCAGCAAGTATTGTGGTATCTGGTGGTCGTGGTATGCAGAACGGTGAGAATTTTGAAATGCTCAACCGTGTTGCTGATAAGTTGGGTGCGGCAGTGGGTGCCTCGCGTGCTGCTGTTGATGCTGGCTTTGTACCAAATGATATGCAAGTGGGGCAAACAGGTAAGATCGTTGCGCCAGAACTGTATATTGCTGTTGGTATTTCCGGTGCTATTCAACACTTGGCAGGCATGAAAGATTCTAAAGTGATCGTTGCGATCAATAAAGATGAGGATGCTCCGATTTTCCAAGTGGCAGACTATGGTTTAGTAGCTGATTTATTTGATGCTGTACCAGAGTTAGAAGCAGCCTTATAAGATTGCTTCGCTTTAAAAAACCCGCTCATGAGCGGGTTTTTTTCTTTATGGAAATAGATTTTGAACGGCTTTGTGTTGCGCTGAATTTTTAACTAAAAGCGTTAGAGATAGCGCTTAGTTTGTGTGGGCTGTGTAATATGGAAAGCATAGATTTATGATCAGGCAGAGTTTTATGAAAAGCCGATTTACCTTATATGTTACCGGACTTTTTTTTAGTTGGGTGGTGCCGCAAAATCTTTATGCACAGCAGCAAGAATGTGAGGCTTTGATTGCGGTAAGTTATGTTTCGCCTCACTTTACGGCAGCTCAGCGGCTGCGACAGCAGCAGCTCAATTCCGAGCTCTTGAAAGCGTTAGCACAAGGCTCTGCAGTCAATATTAAACTGGAACAGGTGGGTAGTGCTGATGTTTTAACGGAGGCGCGCAGTGGTCGTGTTGACTTGGTTGTAGGGGTGCGTGCTGAACCCGAGCCCGATCCGCAGCTCAACTATATTGCACCTGCCTATTTGCAGACCATTTATCGCTTATGGGTGCGAACGGCTGAGTATACAACAGTTGAAAAGTGGCCAGAGTTGCGTGGTTTGCGCGGTGTGCATGTTGCTGAGTTAGAGCAGATGCCGGACTTTGATCGGCAAGCACAGTTGCAGTATTGGCCATTACGTAAGCTAGCCAGCCTTGAAGAGGCGACGTATCAAGTGATTGAGGGGCAAGCCGATTATATTCTAGCGGAGCAGCAAACTATGCAAAAATATTTGCAGGCGCATGATTTGCTACGACGTTTTGAAGCGCTTGAACCACCAGTGGTTGTGAAGAAACGTTTTTTAGCCATTGCTAAAGATTCAGTTTGCAATACCGCGGCTATGCGTAAGCGTTTAAGTAAAGCTTTGGCGAGTGCTTACTCACATGGTTGAAAGATATGGCCAAAAAAAAGCCCAGTCAGCTTATAGAGTACTGACTGGGCTTTTAATGTATGAGTCTTTAATTGCGCTGCTGTAAAGCTGCAATGCGTACTTCCAAAGGAGGGTGGCTCATTAATAAGCCTGCTAAGCCATCTTTTAAACCACCACTGATACCGAAAGCGGTTAGAGTTTTTGGCATTTCAGATGGTAAACCCTGCTCAGCACGTAAGCGGTTAAGCGCACCAATCATAGCGTGTTTCCCCGCTAGGTCTGCACCTGCTTCATCCGCACGGAATTCACGACGACGCGAGAACCACATGACAATGATGCTTGCTAAAATGCCTAAGACTAGCTCGGCAGCAATGGTCGCCACAAAGTAACCAATCCCACGACCTTCTTCATTTTTGAGAACAACACGGTCGACAAAATCACCGAAGATACGGGCGAAAAACATTACAAAAGTGTTAACAACACCTTGGATTAATGAAAGAGTGACCATATCCCCATTAGCGACGTGACCAATTTCGTGAGCCAAGACTGCCTTGGTTTCTTCAGGAGAAAAGCGCTCGAGTAAGCCTTGGCTGACTGCGACGAGTGCGCTGTTGCGGTTCCAACCAGTGGCGAAAGCATTGGACTCATGGGCAGGGAAAATACCAACCTCTGGCATGCCGATACCTGCTTTTTGTGCCAATTCTTCAACGGTTTGTAATAACCATTGTTCTTGGCGGGTACGTGGCTCGGTAATGATTTGTGTGCCCGTGCTTTTTTTTGCCATCCATTTGGATATAAATAAAGACACTAGCGAGCCTGCAAAACCAAAAACAGCACAGAATGCTAAGAGGTCTCCATAGTTTGTGCCTGTATAACGGTCTACGCCCAATAAGCTTAGAGTGATACTGGCAACCAACAAGACTGCAAGGTTGGTGGCTAAGAATAAAAAGATACGCATCATGTGCGAAAAACTCCAAAAATTTAAACCATGAACTATATAAGGGTTGTGCTACGGCACTTCAAGTGGGGGACTGTTGCAAGCTGTGTCAAGGCGTTGCGATTGCAGAACCCCCCGCCTATTTTTACTGCATATTTTAAAGTGCGTGCTAGTTTGAGTGAAGCACGGGATCAATTTAAAAAGGTATTGACATCCTCCCCGACCTAAAGGACGGGAATTACTACTGCTAGACGACCATGCCCGACCGTGAGAATGTTACGTGCCGCGTTGATATCGCGATCGTGGGTGACACCACACCCACTGCACGTCCATTCTCTTATTCCAAGTCCTGCGATACCTTTCGGCCTCGATTCGGGCAAGCTGCCGCAACTCGAACAGGTTTGGGTGGTGTATGCCTCGTCAATTCCCTTAAAAACAATGCCTGCGTGAGCGCATTTATAGTCCAACATTGTTTTTAATTGACCCCAGCCAGCGTCCAACACTGACTTGGCCATCGTGGTTTTAACGAGTTTTAAGCTACTGACATTGCCCACATAGATTTCACCGCAGCGATTGACTAGCTTAGGGCTGAACTTGTGCAATGCATCAGTGTAAGGGTGCATATCAAAAGCAGACAAAAACACACCACGCTCTTTAATCGAGCGTTGGCTTAACTCATTGACAAAATTCCAGACGAAATTGACGCTGCGAGCCATGCGCTTTAGCAAGGGCACATGCCTGTCTCGTACTCGGACTGTTAATGTTTTGGTGTGCTTTATCATGCTGTATACAATACCAGTGTCAACCTATACTGCAAAGACTTTAGCAGTCTGTTAAGGGGCTGCTTACGCAGCCCTCGCTATTCATCTCCGCACTAAAAGTACGAGGTCTTACGCGATTCTGATAAAAAAATCTGGTTAGAGCTCGTTTATTGACGGTAAGTTTTTAAGAAATTTCCGATTCGTCCAATAGCTTGTTCCAGATCGTCTACGCGTGGCAGCGTTACTACTCGAAAGTGGTCAGGCCAAGGCCAGTTAAACGCTGTTCCTTGCACGATTAAGAGTTTCTCGGAAAGCAATAAATCCAGAACAAATTTTTCATCGTTATGGATAGGGCAAACTTTAGGATCGATTTTAGGGAAAGCATATAAGGCGCCCATTGGTTTTACGCAGCTGATGCCTGGAATATCATTGAGGAGTTCCCAGGCGCGGTTACGCTGCTCAAGCAAACGGCCATTGGGCAAGACAAGGTCATTAATGCTTTGGTAACCGCCTAGTGCTGTTTGAATAGCGTGCTGCGCCGGTACGTTAGCGCAGAGACGCATGTTAGATAAGATATCTAGACCTTCAATGTAGCTACGAGCACGGTGTTTAGGGCCAGACACTACAACCCAACCAGACCGAAAACCCGCAACGCGATAAGACTTAGATAAACCGTTGAAGGTGAGGCACAAAACATCTGGAGCAAGTGAAGCTGCACAGATGTGTTTGGCGTCATCGTACAAGATTTTATCGTAAATTTCGTCAGCAAATACCACTAAATTGTGTTGGCGTGCTAACTCCATAATATCCATCAGGACTTCTTTAGAATATACCGCACCTGTTGGGTTGTTAGGGTTAATCAACACTATAGCTTTGGTATTGGCTGTGATTTTTGAGCGCATATCGTCAACGTCCGGAAACCAACCGGTTTGCTCATCACACAGGTAGTGTACCGGCTTGCCACCGGCCAAACTCGTTGCTGCCGTCCATAATGGGTAGTCTGGAGCAGGCAAGAGGACTTCATCGTTGTTATTAAGCAAAGCTTGCAAGGCGATTACAATCAGCTCAGAAACACCATTACCCAAATAAATGTCTTCAATACCAACACCGGGTACATTCATTTGTTGATAGTACTGCATAATCGCCTTACGCGCGCTAAACAAGCCTTTAGAGTCGCTGTAGCCTTGTGCTGTAGGTAAGTTACGAATAACGTCCTGAAGAATTTCTTCTGGCGCCTCGAAGCCAAAGGGTGCAGGATTACCAATATTAAGCTTTAAGATACGCTGGCCTTCGTCTTCAAGGCGTTTAGCGTGCTCCAGGACAGGACCGCGAATGTCATAACAGACGTTAGCGAGCTTGTTCGATTTGCTGAACTGCATGATGTTGAGTATCCCGAATAAAATAGGTCAATAAGGGGGCGAACTGTCGATAAGCAGCGGTGATGAACGCTGTCGCATAGGTGCCCGTGCAATTTATAGTTGCATGCTGCCTTATATTGGCAGCTTAGGTCGATGTGTTTAATGATGTCTATCATACGACTGTGCTGGCAAAGGTGAAAGGGAGCGTTACGCTTATCGTTGCGCTTTAATGGGAGAAAGAGATGAAAAAAGTTAAAAAAAGTGAAGAACAGTGGCGTGCTGAGTTGTCTGCTGAACAGTTTCGGGTCTGTCGATTAGCTGGAACTGAGCGACCTTTTACTGGTGAATATCAATTACCTCAATTTAAAGGTGTTTTTAACTGTGTATGTTGTGGGCAGCCATTATTTGATGCTAGGCATCAATTTGACGCAGGTTGTGGGTGGCCGAGTTACTGGCAACCGATTACGTTAGATGCGGTGATAGAGTACCCTGATAACAGCTTGGGGATGCAGCGCATTGAGGTGGTATGTTCGCGTTGTGATTCACATTTAGGTCATGTTTTTCCTGACGGTCCAGAGCCAACAGGGTTGCGTTATTGCATTAACTCAGTGGCATTACAGCTCGACCCTGAGAGCTGAGTAGGTGCGAACTTGGCTAGTATGAGAATCTAATGAATTTGGAGTGAGTCTTGTGTCTAAGTTAAAGGATGAGTTTTTGCGTCGTGCCAACCAAGTGTTGCAGCAGGTGGAGCAAATACTGCCGAAGCGGTCTGAGCCTGTGGATTGGAATACGGTTTTTGCGGCTAGTTGGCAGCGCAAAGGTAATAGTAGCTTCTTTCGGACCATTGAATTGGGAGCTGATATTCAGCTGAGTGATTTGTTAGGTGTTGACACTCAGCGAAAGCAGCTGTTACGCAATACCCAACAGTTTATGCGTGGTTATCCCGCAAATCACGCTTTATTGTGGGGCGCACGTGGTACGGGAAAGTCCTCTTTAGTGCGTGCACTTTTATCCGCATATGCTGAGCAAGGCTTGCGCTTAATTGAGGTTGAACGTAATGAACTGGCTGATTTACCTATGATTGTTGAATCCTTGGTAGGTTTGCCGCAACGGTTTATTGTGTTCTGTGATGATTTATCGTTTGATGCGGGGGAGGGGGATTACCGCATCTTAAAAAGCGTGTTAGATGGTTCCTTAGAGCGTGCGCCGGATAACGTGCTTTTGTATGCAACGTCGAACCGTCGACATTTGCTACCAGAGCATCATAGTGATAATGAAAACTGGCAACGTGGTGCGGGAGGTGAGCTGCATCCTAACGAAGCGGTTGAAGATAAAATTGCTTTATCTGATCGATTTGGTTTGTGGCTGTCATTTTATCCATTTAGCCAAGAACATTACTTGGATGTGGTGCGACACTGGATTGAGCACTATGCACAACCGCTTAAGCTGCAGTGGCAGTTTAGTGATGAGTTGGCTAAAGCTGCTATCAGTTGGGCGCAAGCTCGAGGTAATCGTAATGGTCGTTGTGCTGCGCAGTTTGCCAAGCAGTGGGTAGGTTTGCAGTTATTAACGCAGCAAGAACAGTAAAGCTGATGGTCGCGCACGGTAAATACAGCAGTGCGTCTTGGGTTAATATTATGCAAGCCCTATACTGCGCGGCTTATTTTTAAGGGGATATTGCTATGACTACACCGCACGTCGAACATCATATTCAGCTTCTGGAACATTTGCGTACCATTTTAGTGGCCGTTGCGGATGCTGAGGTGGTGCCTGAAAATCATCATGCGTTGTTTATTGAGCGTTTTGATGACATGGTGGCTCGCCTGCGTGAAAGCACAGAAGATTTGTATATGGGACAAGACATTATAAGTCAGGTATTTCAGCGTTACCCGCAAATTGCGCATTTGGTGCCGCGTGATTTGCTCTGGTTCTTTGGTGGTGACTGCTTACATTTTATGCCTGATGAGGAAATTGATAAGTTTCAAATCTTGGAAGAGCGCCGCTTTGAGGCTTTAGAAAAGGGAGAGGATTTTAATTGGGCGCAGGAATTACAGCTCATGTTTATGCCGGAAGATACCCCTAAGCAATAAAATTGAAATATTTTTTAAAAAAGGGGTTGACGAGAGGTGGGGCGATCAGTAATATACGCACCACTTCCAGACAACAAGGCAAAGCCAAAAGGCTGATGCAATAAGTTTAGAAGTTGCAAGCTGTTAAGCTCCAAGGCTGCGTCCCCTTCGTCTAGTGGCCTAGGACACCGCCCTTTCACGGCGGTAACAGGGGTTCGAGTCCCCTAGGGGACGCCATATTTGCGGGAATAGCTCAGTTGGTAGAGCACAACCTTGCCAAGGTTGGGGTCGCGAGTTCGAGTCTCGTTTCCCGCTCCAAATTTGGCGTTAACGCTAAGAAGAAAAGAGCCGCAAGGCTCTTTTTTTTCGTCTTTAATTTATCATTATACAAAATTTCCATTTCCATTCTTATTTGAGCTTGCTCGAATTTGTATGTCTTTTCTAAAGATCCTACAACTTGGTTATTGCCAGTTGGGTAAGTATGTTTAATTTTTCTTCCAGTGGTCTTCATGGGTGCAGCTGTTCTTAGTGAGCGTTGATGTAAGAGGTTGCAGGCTGTAGAAGTGGCTTGGGTCGATTGGAGCTGTTTATTGTTTGGTGTGTCAGGATGCAGTTACTGACTCGTTAGGCTGCTAATCTGGTTAGGTTTACTCTTTAGGTGAGTCAAGGATACTGGAATGACAGAGTTTACTTTAGGTGTGCATTCTGAGGCAGGCCAATTGCGCCAAGTTTTGGTGTGTCGTCCAGGATTAGCGCACCGGCGTTTAACACCGAGTAATTGTAAAGACCTATTGTTTGATGATGTCTTATGGGTGAAACAAGCGCAAAAGGATCACGATATATTTGTTAGCTTGATGCGGGCACGGAATATTGAGGTGTTAGATGTCAATGAGTTGTTGGCTCAGACTCTCGAGAATTCAATAGCGCGTAAGTGGGTTCTAAATCAGCGTATTACTTGGAATGAGGTTGGTGTAGGAGTACTTGCAGAATTGCGCGCTTGGCTAGATGAAATGCCCGCGGTGCAGCTAGCTGAGTATTTGATTGGTGGTTTAGAGGTGAGAGATTTGCCTTTTAGATCCAGTGCTTTATTGGTTCAGCAACTTTCTGGAGACGGTTTTATTTTACCGCCTTTGCCTAACCTTCTATTTGTCCGAGATAGCAGTGCTTGGGTGTATGGCAGTGTAACGCTCAATCCGATGTTTTGGGTTGTACGTCAGCCGGAAACATTATTGCTTGCTGCAATCTATAAATTCCATCCTAAGTTTGCTGGACGGGTGGATGTGCTTTTGGGATGCCGGCTGAACAGTTATGGTTTAGCTACGCTAGAGGGTGGCGATGTAATGCCAATCGGTAATCGCGTCGTGCTGGTGGGTATGGGGGAACGCAGCTCACCTCAAGCTGTTGAGCAGTTGGCGTTGGCATTATTTGCTAAGGGAAGTGCGGATCGAATTATTGCTTGCCAAATGCCTAAAGCAAGAGCCGCGATGCACTTAGATACCGTCCTTACCTTTTGTGGTGGTAATATTGTCACTGCATTTACTGAGGTCGTAGATCAAATGATTTGTTATGATCTGCGTCCAGATGCAAGCGGTACATCCTATACCTGCTATCAAGATTCGCGTCATTTGTTTAGTGTCATTGCTGAGGCTTTAGGTTATGCCTCACTCAATGTTGTCGCAATTGGCGGCGAACATCCCGCAGAGCGGGCGCGGGAACAGTGGAATGATGGTAACAATATGTTGGCGCTTAGCCCAGGTGTAGTGATTGGCTACGATCGTAATGATGATACAAATGCAGCATTGGCTGCTGCAGGTGTTGAGGTGCTGACAGTACCTGGCGCCGAGTTAGGTCGTGGGCGCGGTGGCAGTCGATGTATGAGCTGTCCAACGGTACGTGAACCTATTTAATATTTATTTTTCCTGCAATTCATTTATCCAGCTGCTAACCAAGGAGCAGATGCATGCCTTTTAACCTAAAAAATCGCGATTTATTGACGTTGCGCGATTACGCCCCCCAAGAAATTGAATTTTTACTGAAGTTATCTGCGGATCTTAAAGCAGCAAAGTACGCGGGTACTGAGAAGCAGCGTTTGCAAGGTAAAAATATTGCGCTGATTTTTGAAAAAGATTCAACGCGTACTCGGATCAGTTTTGAAGTGGCCGCTTTAGATCAAGGTGCACGGGTCACTTATTTAGGCCCAAGTGGGACACATATTGGGCATAAAGAATCGGTTAAAGACACCGCGCGTGTATTGGGTCGTATATATGATGCCATTGAGTACCGTGGCTTCGGTCAAGAGATCGTGAATGAGTTATCAGAGTACTCTGGTGTACCCGTTTATAATGGTTTAACCGATGATTTTCACCCCACTCAGATTCTAGCAGACCTGCTTACAATGCAAGAGCATAGCGAAAAACCGTTGCATGAAATCGCTTATGTGTTTGTTGGTGATACAGCGAACAATATGGGTAATAGTCTGCTAATTGGCGGTGCTAAAATGGGTATGGATGTGCGTTTATGTGCTCCTAAAGCTTGTTGGCCTGAGCAGTACATTCAGGATGAAGCTTATTCCATCGCTCAAACCACCGGTGCACGTATTACTATTACTGAGGACATTGATACAGCCGTTAAAGGAGTGGACTTTGTCTATACCGATGTGTGGGTATCTATGGGAGAGCCTGATGAAGTGTGGGCTGAGCGTATTGAGTTGCTAATGCCGTATCAGGTGAATGCACAAATGATGGCCAAAACGGGTAATCCACGTGCACAGTTCATGCATTGCTTACCTGCATTTCATAATGCTGAGACAGCAGTAGGTAAGGATATTCAAGAAAAGTTTGGCATTGATGCCATGGAAGTCACTGATGAAGTCTTTGAAAGTCCAGCATCTATTGTTTTTGCGCAAGCAGAAAATCGTATGCACACCATTAAAGCAGTGTTAGTGGCGACTTTAGGATAAATATTATGTTGGTTGTAGCAGCCCTAGGTGGCAATGCGTTATTGCAGCGCGGTGAGCCCTTGACTGCGCAAGTCCAGCGCGAAAATGTAAAGGTTGCAGCAAAAGCTCTGGCAGATATTGTTCGTGCTGGACATCGTTTGGTAATCACTCATGGTAACGGTCCGCAGGTCGGTTTGTTGGCATTGCAAAATGATGCTTATAAACCGGAAGAAAGCTACCCATTAGATGTATTGGGTGCTCAGACAGCAGGAATGATCGGTTATTTAATTGAACAAGAGTTGGAGAATGAGCTGAAGCATAAGCAACCCATCGCTACCTTGTTAACCCAGGTGGTAGTCGATCTGAATGATCCTGCTTTTGCTCATCCAACTAAATACATAGGGCCTGTTTATAATCAGCAAGAAGCTGAGGCGCGCGCTGCATTATCAGGTTGGCAGATAGCTCAAGATGGTGATAAGTGGCGACGTGTTGTTGCCTCTCCGCAACCTAAAGACATACCTGATTTGCAGGTGTTAAAGCTGCTGGTTGAGCAGAATGTAGTTGTGGTGTGTAATGGTGGGGGTGGTATACCGGTTGTACGTCGAGCTGATCAGAGCTTGCAAGGTATCGAAGCGGTGATTGATAAAGATTTATCCAGTGCTTTTTTAGCTGAAAAACTGGGTGCTGATGCTTTATTGTTGTTGACGGATGTGGAGTCGGTGTATCAAAACTTTGGAACGCCGCAAGCTCGACCTTTGCGTAAGCTGACTGTTGCGCAAGGGGGGAGGCTGGATGTGCCTGCAGGGTCAATGGGGCCTAAAATTAAGGCTGCAAGCAGTTTTGCAGCGTCCGGTGGGTTCAGTGCTATTGGTCGTTTGTCGGATGCGCTCGCTATGCTGTCTGGTCATGCCGGTACTCAGTTTGTGGCGCAAAGTAACGACTGAGTATTCTGCATTTACAACCATATCGCACTGCCATAATACTTTTACTGCAAAGTGAAAGCATCGTACTTTTGATTCGGAGCGGAATAGCAAGATTGCATACATTCTGCTAAGAATTGGTCAGTTCTAGCGATGAAATTTGTGCGGGTTATATCAGCAGCTTAAAAGTTATTAAAATTAAGATGGCCCAGTCAGTGTTGGTACTGGCTGGGTTAATTAAAAACAATGCTGGAATACAAATGTATTCATGCTAGAGCTGTTTTAGAGGTGTTCACGCAACATGCATCACCTTAGTTTTATAGCTGTTGTGGTCATTGTCCGATAGTGCAGTGCATGAACACGCAGTACTTGGTATGAAAAAATAGGTATGTCGTGAGCATGCTGCTGTCTACGGCTGCGCTATCAATATAGTTGGGAAATATTTTGCAGTCGAAGCTGGCTGTCGAGCTGTGTCGCTCCTTGTTTTTAGTGTGGGAGTGTGTCAAGTATTAAATGTCGATATATATAACGTTTCCACTTTATCTCGTGCCCATTGCGTTTTACGTAAAAATTTTAATGAGGACTTGATTGATGGATCCGTTTTAAAACAGTTGATATTGATCTGTTGAGCTAAGAGCTCCCAACCAAAATGTGCGACTAAACGTTCAAGTATGGCTGCTAAGGTGAGGCCATGGAGTGGGTCGTTTGTGCCTGTCATGCTGCTATCCTGTCTGAAGAGTGTTATGTGTTAAAGACCTCAGAACTGCATTGGGGCAGGATTTTTGAGGTTCTACAATAGACGTATATTGGCAACAGAATACCGGGTTTACTCAGTTGATGGGGAAACTAGAGTTTATTCTTTAGACCACCGGTGTAAACTTCGCGCTTGGAAATGAATACGCAACAACTGCGTATCAGATTAATAGTAAGAAGACCGGGGGCAAAATGAATGCTGTTGTTATCGCAGTAGCTATAATGCTGGTGCTGAGTTTGCTGCGTGTACACGTGGTGGTATCACTCATCGTGGGGGCTGTTGCTGGCGGTTTGCTGGCAGGTATGGGGATAGAGAGCACACTTGCAGCTTTTCAGAAAGGCTTAGGAGGGGGAGCTACAGTGGCCTTGTCTTATGCACTGCTAGGTGCATTTGCAGTAGCCATCAGTAAGTCAGGTGTCGCCAATGTGCTGGCTGAAAAAGTGTTGAATATGATTGGCCAACAAGAAGGTAAAGGCACAGAGTTGGTGAAGTGGATGCTGATTATGTTATTGCTCGTTGCGGCAATTTCCTCGCAAAATATTCTACCTATTCATATTGCTTTTATTCCGTTATTGGTTCCCCCGTTGTTGTATGTTATGGGGCGCATGCAATTAGACCGTCGTTTAGTGGCTTGTGTGCTGACCTTTGGTTTGATTACCCCGTATATGTTTTTACCCGTAGGCTTTGGTGGCATTTTCTTGAAGGAGATTCTGCTTGCTAATGTGGCAAAGGGTGGGGTTGATGTGACAGGTCTTAGCGTGATGCAAGCAATGATGATTCCTGCCTTGGGAATGCTGTGCGGACTGCTAGTTGCAATCTTTATTAGCTACCGTAAAAAACGTATTTATCAGACTGTTGACACAGGTCAGGTGGGTTCGGCTAGCAATGACTATAATCCTAAAAGCTTGCTGGCAGCAGGCGTTGCAGTGGTTGTCGCCTTTGTTGCGCAATTATGGCTGAACTCTATGATAATGGGTGCTTTACTTGGCTTTGTAGTGTTCTCTCTAGCCGGTGTTGTGCGCTGGAAAGAGACCGAAGGCTTGTTCACCGAAGGCATGAAAATGATGGCAATGATCGGTTTTATTATGATTGCTGCCTCAGGTTTTGCCGAGGTGATGCGTGAAACAGGTCATATTCAAACCTTGGTTGACTCATCTGTGAGTGTGATTGGTGATAGCAAGGCATTAGGGGCAATCTTGATGCTCTTAGTGGGTCTGTTGATCACTTTAGGTATTGGATCATCGTTTTCTACTGTGCCAATTATTGCAGCAATTTTTGTACCTTTAGCTTTGCAGTTAGGTTTTAGCCCATTGGCGATTGTGTGTATTGTAGGTACGGCAGGTGCACTAGGTGATGCCGGATCACCAGCTTCAGACTCAACTTTAGGGCCAACTGCGGGTTTAAATATGGATGGCCAACACAATCATATTTGGGACACCGTAGTACCGACTTTCATTCATTATAATTTGCCATTATTGGCCTTTGGTTGGGCTGCTGCAATGCTATTGTGAAGATTCAGTTTGTTAAGGAAGGCTAAAGAATGTTGACCTCATGGCGTATTAAAAACTTTAAAGCTTGGCAGGATACAGGGACGATTAAATTGGCACCTTTGACTGTTTTCTTTGGCGAGAACAGCGTGGGAAAAAGTAGCCTTGGTCAATTATTATTAGCACTTAAACAAACAGTGCAGTCCAGTACTGTTACGCAACCACTGGATTTTGGTAATGCGCAAAGTCTTATTGATTTAGGGGGCTTTGCGCAGAACCTACATCAAGGACAGCTTGATAAGCCTTTAGAGTTTGAATTGCACTGGCAGTTGGCCCCAACGCTTAAACTCAAGTGTATGCCTGAACAGGCACCTATAATTTTAGATAGTTTGCAGTTGCGGGTCAGTTTCGTTGCAGATCTGACACAACAGCCACAGGTTGATTTTATTTGTTATAAGGGGTTACAGAAGGGCGAAGAATTACTGCAAGTGTCCTACTCTGCGAGTGATAAAGACACTCTGTTAGTGCAGATTAGACAGCACTGCGAGCGGATTCCATTGGCTGCAAAACAGCGTGTTAAACGCTTTGATCAATTGCCTGTAACGGAAGATTCAGCTGCATCATGGGTTCATAGTCTAGCAGCTCAGACTGCGCATATTTTAACTCATCTACATTCATTGGCCGCTTTACGTGTCGCGCCAAAACGTCGTTATATTTGGCAAGGTGACACGCCCGCTGACGTCGGTCGTGATGGTAGGTCAGCTGTTGCAGCTATATTAGCCGCAGGTGCTGAACAGCGTACTTTACAAGTGGCTGACGAGTTGCCAGAGCAGAGTTTGCAACAAGCGGTTGCGTATTGGCTCAAGCAGATTGGAGTCGCGACGGACTTTAGCGTGCAGTTGGTGGCACAGAGTATTGATAACTACTGTGTGGTGCTGAAAAACCATAGGGAAGCTAGCGCTGCTAATTTAATGGATGTAGGTTTCGGTATTTCTCAGTTATTACCGATTATCGTGCAGATTTTTTATGCTCAGCCCCACTCAACTGTTTGGTTGGAGCAGCCGGAGATTCATTTGCACTCTCATGTGCAGGCAGGTCTAGCTGACTTACTCATTGCTGGTGTGCAGGCAAAACAAAATCATCAAGCGCGTAATGTACAAATTATTGTTGAGAGTCACTCCGAGCATTTTCTAAATAGGTTACAAAGACGCATCGCTGAAGGTGTAATCAGCCATGAAGATGTGGCGTTGTATTTTTGCAGTCGTAATGAGGAGCAAGAGACTCACATTGAAGCCTTAAACGTGGATACTTACGGTGAAATTAGCAATTGGCCAACCAATTTGTTTGGTGATGAAATGACAGATATTGCTGCACGAGCAATGGCGGCTGTGCGGCGCAAGCGTCAAGACAATGCATCAGGTGTTGATGATGTTTAAAGCAGTCATTGATACCAACGTTTTATTGGTAGCTAACCAACAACATGATGATGTTTCGCAAGATTGTATTGCTAGTTGTATTGAGCACTTACAGAAGATACAAACGGAAGGCATTGTTGTCATTGACGATGGTTTTCATATCTTAGGTGAGTACCAAAATAAAACGAACATTAACCCACCACGTGGCGTTGGTGATGTGTTTTTAAAGTGGTTGCTGCGCAATATGGGTAACCCTAAACGGGTTGAAATGGTCAACATAAGCCCCGTTGGAGTTGATCTTTATGCTGAGTTTCCCGACCCAAACTTGCAGGCTGAGTTTGATCCGCCAGATCGAGTATTTCCAGCCGTAGCGAATGCTCACCCTGATAAGCCCACTATTTGGCAGGCAGCGGACTGCAAGTGGATTGATTGGTGGCAAACTTTAGCTGAGCATGGAATTAAAGTTAAATTTTTGTGCGCTGCGGATGCGTTGCGCTTTCATAATATCAAGTTCCCAAAGCAGCGGCATGTGCCAAGCCCTGCGATGCCGGAGAGTAATTAGATGTCTGATTTTTTTCGATTTCCTCACACACCTCACATTGACTGGCTCGGCGATGGTATGCCACGTGATGATAAAGTTCTGAATAGCGCAGAAGTTGAAAGTATTTTAGCTCAACCTTTGCGCGTAGAAGAAAAGCTAGATGGTGCGAACTTAGGGATTTCGCTGCGCGATAATGGAGAGTTACGTGCACAAAACCGAGGGCAGTATCTGTTAGAACCTTTTGCAGGGCAATTCTCACGCTTAAATTCATGGCTTGGCCAGCACCAATATGCTATTGCTGACCACTTGCGCGCAGACTGTATTTTGTTTGGTGAGTGGTGTGCCGCACGGCACTCTCTTGAGTACGATAACTTACCGGACTGGTTTGTTGTATTTGATGTGTATGACCGTACTGAGGGTAAGTTTTGGAGCTGTACACGACGTAATGAGCTTGCAGGGAAAATGGGGTTAGCAGTTGTGCCAACGCTGTTTGAGGGGTATACCACTTTAGATGAATTAAAACACTTATTGGATACAGTGGACAGCCGTTACCGTGCAGGTAATCCTGAGGGGGTGGTGATGCGACATGATTCAGACATGTGGTGCGAGGCTCGTGCTAAGCTGGTGCGTGCTGATTTTGCGCAAACCATCGAAGAACATTGGCGCAGTCGTGCTATTGAGTGGAACGATGTGCGAATACCTACGGCTGAAGATTATGAATAAGCAGAGTATTTGCCTTACAACTCAACGATAGATCAGATATTGAAGGTAGGGTGTGGCATGAGTAAAGGAGTAGAACAAATGTCAGAGTCTGCCAGTTTAGTAGAAGCTGTTAATGCACAGCGCAGTGTCTCAACAGATGCTCCGCAAGGTCGAGTGATTAAAATTCGTGGTGGCGTGGTTGATGTGCACTTTGATGATCATGTGCCGCGTATCCAAGATCTTTTATACGCGGGCGATTTAGCCATGGAAGTGGCTGCATTATTGGATCGAGGCACTGTGCGTTGTATGGCTCTGGCCCCTGTGCGCGGCTTAGGTCTGGGTATGTCAGTGCGGGCGACGGGCGCTCCGATTCAGGTGCCAGTAGGTGAAGCTGTCCTAGGCCGTATGTTGAATGTTTTTGGGCAGGCTATTGATGATCTACCTGCCCCCAACACTTCACTGCTCCGTTCGATTCATCAACCTCCACCAGCGCTAGAAGAACGCGTGGTACATAGTGCTATCCTCGAAACTGGAATTAAAGCTATTGATTTACTCTCGCCCATTGAGCGTGGCGGAAAAACAGGGCTTTTTGGTGGTGCTGGTGTTGGAAAAACCGTTTTAATTACAGAGTTAATTAACAACACTGCACAGCATTATAAAGGTGTCAGTTTGTTCTGTGGAATTGGCGAGCGCTCTCGAGAAGCGGAAGAACTGTATCGGGAAATGGGTGAGGCTGGCGTTCGTGATAAAACAGTGATGCTGTTTGGTCAAATGAACGAGGCGCCAGGGGTGCGTTATTTGGTGGGTAAGACAGCTTTAACTATGGCTGAATATTTCCGAGATGACCTTGGACAGGATGTTTTGCTTCTCATTGATAATGTCTTCCGCTTTGTTCAGGCCGGTTCAGAGGTGTCTGGGCTGCTTGGGCGAATGCCTTCGCGAGTGGGGTATCAGCCTACTCTAGCCACAGAGCTGGCAACACTGCAAGAGCGTATCACCTCTACGCGTAAGGGAGCTATTACCTCGATTCAAGCTGTTTATGTACCTGCGGATGACTTTACTGACCCCGCAGCGGCACATATTTTTTCACACTTGTCGGCTTCTGTGGTGTTATCCCGTAAACGAGCTAGTGAGGGGTTGTACCCCGCTGTTGACCCGTTGGCTTCAACTTCAGTCATGTTGACACCTGCTGTGGTAGGGCAGCGTCACTATGATATCGCACGGGCGGTACGGCGTACCTTGGCTGAATATGAGGAACTGCGCGATATTATTGCCATGTTAGGTCTGGAAGAGTTGTCAAGTGCGGACCGTGCGGTCGTTGCTCGTGCACGCCGTTTAGAGCGATTTTTAACGCAACCTTTTTTTTCCGCGGAGTCTTTTAGCGGTGAAGCCGGTCAACGTGTTTCTATTGAGGATACTTTGACAGGTTGTGAGCGCATCTTGCAGCAAACGGAATTTGAGGATGATGAGATGGATTACTACATGATTGGTGCTTTGCCTGAGTTCAAGGTGGAAACATGAGTCAGCCTGTGAGAGTCAATGTGCGCTTGCCAACACTACTACTCTGGAGTGGTAGTGCCAGTAAAGTGTTTGCTGAAGCAGAAAATGGTGCTTTTACCTTGCTGCCTAAACATACGGACTTTGTCACTGCGCTTGTGCCATCGGTTTTGGTCATCACTGATGAGCAGGGGCAGGAGCAGTATTTTGGTATCGATCAGGGAGTGCTGGTTAAACAGGGCTATGATGTTGATATTGCAGTGCGTCGTGGTGTGCAAGGCTCGGATTTAGCTACTTTACATGAAACTATTGAGCATACTTTTACTGAAGTGGATGAAGACGAGAGAGTGGCGCGTACAGCATTATCTAAGCTTGAAGCAGGTATTGTGCGACGCTTCAGTGATCTACGGAAGCCACTGATATGACTGGAATGAAGGAGGATAAGCCTGCTAAGGCAATTCGTCGTCGAGCTGAGCGCATGCAGAAAACACGTGGTGAGCCTAAGTATAGTCCGCTGAGTGGTTTGGGCGTCTTTGGTGTAATTGGTTGGTCAATTGCTATTCCTACTGTTACTGGTGCGTTTTTGGGAATGTGGCTTAATCGTATTGCTCCGCAAAATTTTTCTTGGCCAATAGCTTTAATTCTAGGTGGTGTTGTTGTCGGTGGCATGGTGGCTTGGAGCTGGGTTGAGAAAAATCGCGATAAATAAACGTCCTGACGGCGATGTGTTAAATAGGGAGATATGGAATGATTGAGTTTCAGACAAGCGCAATCTTGATTGGTTTTGCTGTAGGTTTACTTATGGCTGCGTTGTTTTTTTGGGGCTTAAACTGGGGTATACGCAAAGCGTTGGGATCAGCAACCCCAGGGCGCTTATTAATGCTCAGTTTTTTTATACGTTTAAGCATTTTGTTAGGGGTCGGTTTTGCATTAATCGAGTTCAATGGTTCTTTATGGGCATTAGTAGGTTATATGTTGGCATTTTTACTGGTGCGTATTTTGACTGTCTGGCGTGCGAAAAGCACCGTTTTGGCCCAGCAGGAGGGTGCGTAGATGCAGCTTAGCCCCGATCAAAGCATTATTTTTCACTTAGGCAGTTGGCCAGTGAGTGCAACCATTGTCAATACATGGATCGTGATGGTTTTATTGGTAGGGGTTTCGTTTTTGGTAACCCGTAATTTACGTGCTGATCAAGCTCCAGGCCGTTGGCGCAGTGCTTTAGAGTTGATTGTGACTATGATTGAGAGTCAAATTCAGGAAGTGACTCACACAGGTGCGCGCCATGTGATCTATTTTGCAGGCACTTTGTTTTTATTCATTGCGACTTCCAATCTATTGACTGTGGTACCGGGGTTTGCTGCACCTACATCATCATTATCTACCACTGTAGCCCTAACTTTATCGGTGTTGATTGCCATACCTTTATTTGGAATTGTTAACGGGGGGGTGCGTCAGTATTTGCATAAGTTTATTGAGCCCTCTTTGATTATGTTGCCGTTCAATATTATTGGAGAGTTCTCACGAGGGGTATCGTTGGCGATGCGCTTATACGGTAATGTAATGAGTGGGGCCGTGATTGCCGCTATTTTGCTCAGTATTGCTCCATTCTTTTTTCCTGTAGTGATGGATATGTTAGGCCTGCTCACAGGTTTTATTCAGGCCTATATTTTTGCCATTTTGGCGACTGTATATATTTCTTCTGCGATGGCTGAGCCGCCGCTTTCTAAATCTGACAAGGATAAAAAATCATGACAGAACTTGCGCTAATTGCAGTTGTTTCTATTTTTACTGCCGGCTTAACCATGGCCATTGGTTCACTTGGGCCTGCACTGGGTGAGGGGCGTGCAGCGGCAGCAGCGATTGCTGCGATTGCTCAGCAGCCTGATGCTGCACCGACATTATCGCGTACTTTATTTGTCAGTTTAGCGATGATTGAGTCCACCGCGATTTATTGCTTTGTAGTGGCTATGATTCTTATTTTTGCCAACCCGTTTTGGGATGCCATGCAGGTGGCGGCCGGAGGTTAATCGCATATGTCCATTGATTGGATTACAGTGCTGGCGCAAATTGCTAACTTTTTAGTGCTGTTATGGTTGCTTAAACGTTTTTTATACCGCCCAATTCTAGAGGGTATTGATGCTCGTGAAGCAGAGATTGCTAAGCGTATGGCGGCAGCTGAGCAAGCACAGCAAGAAGCGAAAACTGCACAAAGCCAGTATGTTAAGCAGCGTGCTCAGTTGGTATTAGAGCAAGATGCTTTGTTGGAAAAAGCCCTCGCTGTAACAGAAGAACAGCGAGATCAGCTTTTGCTAGAGGCGCGTACCAAACTTCAACAAGAGCAGCAGGATTTACGTCAGCACTTAGAGCATGAACGGAACCTCTTTAATCAGCGTTTGCAACAGGCAGGATCCACGGTCTTATTAAAATTGACCCGTAAAGCTTTACATGATTTAGCTGATGAAAATTTAGAAGACGCTATAGTGCGCCATATTGGTAAGCAGCTGCAGGCGGTTGCTGTAGATCTGCAGCAAGCAGCGGCTGACAGTAAGCAAGCACGAGTAACAACCCGTGATAAGCTGCCTGACTCTACCCAGGCACTGTTGCAGCAGGAAGTACAGCAATGGTTACCTAAGGTGACGTTAGAGTTTGCAACCGATATAGAGCAAGCCCCAGGCTTGGTGATGCAGGTTGGGGGCGCGCAAGTATCTTGGACCACTGACAGTTATATGGATGAACTGTCTGAGCTGCTCACCCAGCACGCATCCACAGCTACTTCTGTACGTCTTGAAACGCGTTAAGGAGAGCATCGTGAGCCAATTTGATCATTCGATTCCTCAAACATCTGAACAGAGCTTTAGTATTTGGCTTGAGCACTTGACTCGTAGCCCGTCACCTAAGCCTGTGCTTACTGAAACAGGGGTGGTTACTGAAGTAGCAGATGGCGTCGCCATTGTGTCAGGGCTAGCACGCGCCTTAGCTGATGAGATGTTGTTGTTTGCCTGCGGTGTTCAAGGTGTGGTTCTTGACTTGGAACCTGGTCGCCTCGGAGTGATTTTATTAGGGCCTTCAGAAAATATTCACTTAGGGGAAACTGTGTATCGCACCCGTCAAGTGGTGAGTGTGCCAGTAGGTCCGAGCTTACTTGGGCGCGTGCTGGATGCCATGGGCCGGCCACGGGACCAACTAGGTCCTGTTGATGCTATTGCAGAGCATCCAATAGAAGCAGAAGCACCAAGCATTATGAATCGCACCCCGATTTATCGACCTTTAGCAACGGGGATTAAAGCGATTGATGCAGCGATTCCTGTGGGGTTGGGTCAGCGAGAACTGATTATTGGTGATCGTCAAACTGGTAAGACTTCTATTGCTATTGATACTATTTTGAATCAAGCCCGCTCAGAAGTGATTTGTATTTATTGTGCCATTGGTCAACGTGGTGATGCTGTGGCACGAGTGATTCGTGCTTTAACTGATGGCGATATGTTGCAGCGCAGTATTGTGGTCAGTGCAGGTGATGAAGAAGCGCCTGGGTTGTCTTATCTTGCGCCTTATGCGGCTATGACCATGGCAGAGTACTTTTCTGCTCAGGGGAAGGATGTATTACTGATCTTTGATGATATGACGCACCATGCGCGTGCTTACCGTGAGCTGTCTTTATTGTTGCGTCGACCGCCAGGGCGGGAAGCATTTCCGGGCGATATTTTCTATGTTCATGCTCGTTTGTTGGAACGGGCTGGTCAATTTGGCCAAGAAATAGGCGGTGGTTCTATTACTGCTTTGCCGGTGGTAGAGACGCAAGCAGGTAACTTATCTGCTTATATTCCGACGAACTTGATTTCTATTACCGATGGGCAGATTTACTTATCACCGCAATTAGTGCGTAAAAACCAATTTCCAGCAGTAGATTTAGGGTTGTCCGTGTCCCGTGTGGGGGGGAAAGCACAAAACCGTACTTTACGTGGTGTTTCCGGTAACTTGCGAGTTACATTGTCGCAATTTGAAGAGCTGGAAGATTTTGCTCGTTTTGGCACACGCTTAGATGATACCACTCGTGCACGCTTAGCTCGTGGCAATGCAGTGCGGACGGCGTTGCGCCAAGCTGAACGTGATCCAATGCCTGCTTTAGAGCAATTAGTGGTTTTGGTTGCGGCGATAGCAGGCTTGTATGATCGGTTAAGTGAAACAGAGATCAATGCTGCGATGGGGGTGGTGCGCCAAGCGGCACGGCAAGAGCTGCTCGAGATTGAGCTGCGTATTGCTGACAACCAACCCCTGCAAGATGATGATCATAAGCTGATCGTGAAGTGCGCGCGCAATGCCCTAACTGCATTTGATTTGCCTGAAGTTGCTGATTCTGAGTGAGAATTTAAATGGCGCAAACCCTAGAGCATTTAAGCCGTAAAAATGACACCCTCACCAGTATTAGAGGGATTGTGCATACCATGAAAACTCTCTCAGCAATTAATGCTGCGCCCTATGAACAAGCTGCAGAATCCATTGAGGCTTATCACCGTACGGTGTTGCAGGGGTTGGCTGCATTTGTTTACCGCACTGGTGGTATGAGTCAGCTGACTGAAGTGACTCAGCCTGCTCAACGTTTGCTTGTTGCTTTTGGTTCGGATCATGGTTTGTGCGGCAACTATAACGAGCTTGTCGCTGGTGCAGTTGTGCAATATACGCAGAAACAACCTATGTTGCAGCAACATATCCTTTGTATTGGATCACGATTAGCTAATGCGTTATACGAGCATGATTTTATTCCTGATGCAATTTTGATGCCGCCCGCTTCGGCCGATGGGATAGGGCGTTTAGCTGGGGATATAGTGACGCATATTGAGCGTTTAGGTCGGGGGCAGGCGTTGGCGTACTTAGCAGTAACTTTAATCTTTACTCAACGAGCTAAGCATGGCTATCAAGAAACAGTAATACGTCCTTTATTGCCTTTGGATGAAGCATTGTTGCAACCGCAGCAGCGTTGGTCGTCGCGTTCCTTACCTGATTACACCATGAGGACGAAGGATCTTTTAGCTTCATTGATACGTAATCATGTGTTTGCCAGTGTTTTTCGTGCTTCGGCGGAAGCAATGGTCACAGAGAATGCTACGCGCTTGGCATTGATGCAGCAGGCTGAGCAATCGGTAGATGAGCAGCTGGATGCCGTGCAGCAAGATTTAAACAGTGTGCGCCAAGATGAAATTACCAATGAGTTAATGGATATTGTGATTGGGCACTTAGCTAAACTTTAAAGCATTTAAAGTTACTGATGTTTAGCATTGAAATAATAGATGTATGCTATGCGTGCGACACACCGATTGGGTTGGTTGCTGCCCAGGTTGTCGATTACTTGTAGTAGCGGCTACAGTAGGTCTTTAACAATTGCTAGCAGAATTTCCCCAACTTTTAGGTCTTAGGTGGTGGGATGAATGCGCTTTTGATCTTACCTTTAGGTGTTTGCATGATGAAATAAGATTCAGTCTTAAGGCTAGGGGTTCTTGAAAATAGATGCTCTTAGACACAAATTATCATTCGGTCTTTTTGCTCAATTATCACTTGATACTTATCACCAAGTACCGCAGAAAGGTATTTGATGCTGTTGTATCGAGCAGAGCAAAGGTGGTGCACCGCTTGATGTTGTAAAGCAGTACATCGTAAGTCAGGGGTAAGGCCAGTAAAATGAGCAAGCAAGTCCTTAAAGCCTATAAATACAGGCTCTACCCAACGGTAGAACAGCAGGTGTTTTTTGCCAAGTCGTTTGGTTGCGCTCGCTTTGTTTACAATAAAATGCTCCACGATAAAGTAGAGCATTATGAAAAAACTAAGACCACACTAAGAAACACGCCTGCCCAGTACAAAAAAGAATTTGAATGGCTTAAAGAAGTGGACAGCTTGGCGCTGGCCAACGTCCAGCTTGACCTGTAAAGCGCCTTTCAACGTTTTTTCAAGGGTGGTTTTGGCTACCCTAAGTTCAAAAGGAAAGGCATTAAGGAAAGCTACACGACCAACAACCCAAAAGGCACGATTGCTGTTACCAACCGCTCAATTAAGCTACAGCGATCAGCGACAGTTCATGGTCACAGTTTGCCACGATGCTGGACTACAAAGCAGAGTGGTATGGCAAACAGCTCATCAAGCTAGACGATGGTTTCCATCGTTTAAAACCTGTTCAGGTTGCGATCATGCGCTTGGTAAGGGTGAGCTCACCCTAGCCATGCGGCAATGGCAGTGCCCAAGTTGCAATAAAACTCTAGATCGTGATTATAACGCCAGCATCAACCTCCCCAAGGAAGGGTTACGCTGCTGGATATCAATGACAGAAACCCTCGGTGCTAGAGAGTTAGCCGAGTCAATTAGCATAACCTCTGCTGTGGTGTAACGCCCCCTCCACTAAGTCCGTGCATGACCTAGGCCCCCCACTACTAAAGTGGCGGGTAGTTCATGAAGATTGTTCTGGCTTGGACTCAGGTTTTAGTAGTGTGCTGTTGCTGCTGCCAGAGCTTGGCGTAGTAACCGTTTAGAGCCAACAACGCATTATGGCTGCCACTTTCTATAATTTCGCCTTGTTCCATTACTAAGATGGTATCGGCATCGCTGACTGTTGAAAGGCGGTGGGCAATGACCAAAGTCGTGCGTTGTCGGCTGACTTCGTTCAGGGCATCTAAAATGATATGCTCAGAGATCGAGTCCAGAGCGGATGTAGCTTCATCTAGAATCAGTAGCGGTGGGTTCTTTAATAATACTCGCGCAATAGCTACACGCTGCTTCTCACCACCTGAAAGCTTAAGACCACGTTCACCAACTTTGGTTTTATATCCTTCTGGTAAGCTTATGATGAAATCATGTAAGTTAGCTTGCCGTGCGGCATGCTCAACTTCCTCTTGGCTAGCGCTCGGGCGACCATAGGCAAGGTTATTGTAGATGCTGTCATTAAACAGCACTGTATCTTGCGGTACGACACCAATGAGGTTACGCAGGCTGTCTTGGGTCACTTGGCGAATATCTTGACCGTCAATGCTGATGTGACCGCTGCTGACATCAAAAAAACGAAATAGCAGGCGAGCGAGTGTGGACTTGCCAGCCCCGCTTGCGCCAACTACTGCAACCTTATGCCCTGCTGGGATTGTAAAGCTGACGCCTTTTAAAATAGTGCGATCAGGATTGTAGCTAAAGTGCACATCATGGAAGGCTATCTCGCCTTGAGTTAAATGAAGTGCTTGAGCATAAGGTGCATCTTCAATGGCGGGGTGTTCTTCTAGCAAACCAAAGAGTCGTTCTACATTGACTAATGATTGACGAATTTCACGGTAGACAAAACCCAGTGCGTTTAACGGAATAAAAAGTTGGATGAGATAGGCGTTCACCATAGTGAAATCACCTAAAGTCATTGCACCGCTGGCCACTTCGTTAACGGCCATGATTAAAATCCCTATGAGGGATGCTCCAATAATAAAGGCTTGCCCAGTGTTTAATGCAGCCATTGATAGGCGGTTTTTGAGGCGTGCTTTTTCCCACAGTACCAAGTCATTGTCATATTGTTCAGCTTCGAAGCGCTCGTTATTGAAGTATTTAACGGTTTCATAATTCAGTAAGCTATCGATGGCTTTCGAATTTGACTGATTATCACGGATATTGGCTTCGCGAACAAAGCCGGTGCGCCACTCTGTAACACGTATGGAAAAAACTACATATATCAGTACTGATATAAAAATGGCCAGAACATAGCTGGCATTGAAGGCAACCAAAAGAATACTAGCGACCATCACGATCTCTAGAAGAGTTGGAATTATATTGAATAAGGTGAAACGTAGCAGAAAGCTGATACCGCGGGTGCCGCGTTCAATATCTCGGGCTAAACCACCGGTTTTACGGTCGAGGTGAAAGGCCAGTTCGCGTTGATGTAAATGACGGAAAACACGTAAAGAAACACGGCGCATGGCGCGCTCTGCGACGCGAGCAAAGATAGCATCGCGCAATTCACTAAAGAGAGTGCTGCTAAAGCGTAGTGTGCCGTATGCAATAACCAACATAATAGGCACCCATAGGAGCATATCAGCAGCACGATGTTGATCTAGGTAATCGACGATATATTTAAGGGCAATGGGCGTAGAAACTGTGGTGACTTTGGCCAGTATGAGCATGCCTACAGCGAGGACAACACGGCCTTTAAATTCCGTTAAGTAGGGCCAGAGTTCGGCAATGATTTTCCAGTTCGGCTTATGACCTTGGTAGTTGTTATCAGTTGAGGGGCGCACAGATGTTCCTTTTCAATGAAAAACAGCGAGCGTACAGAGTGACGCATCCATTCAGGTAGCAGAGTTTACCAGAAAGGCAAAATACCTCGTACGCCGAGTGTGGGAATGCAACGCAGGAGGTTCTCTGCTAGAGATTATACTGAGCTTGAGGCAAGCTTGTTCAGTGTTGTTATCTGGTCATGTTAAAAGAATAGCGGTGCGATCACGAGCTTGTAATGCCGAGCTTGTAATGCAAAGTGTCGAAGGGTGTGAGCGTTTGAGCGCCATACACAGGGCCGAGTAGGAATAGAGTAAAAAGACTCTTTTGGTCAAGTATAAGGCACGTCAATTGCAGTAATACCTTCAACTTGTCGCCGTGAGGGGCCTAGGCCAGTATTCTGCCAACTACGGTCAGTGTGGTTTCTGTGATGTAGCTAGAAGCATCACTGGCCAAGTACACTACAGCTCCACCCATTCAGCTAGGGTTAGCCACACGCTTAAGAGGAATGAGTTATAGGGCGTGCTTTAAAATGGCGTCGTTAGAAGTGAGTGCAGCTGCAAATTTAGTATTGGTTATACTTGTTAGTAGGGTGTTGCAGCGGATACCAACGTTGGCGCAGTCTTTAGCAAAAGCTTTAGTCATACTAATTACCGCTGCTTTTGTAATGGAATAAATGCCCTGCATTTGTGCCGAGGTTACATCACTGATTGAGGCGACATTAATAATACTGCCATTGCCTAGTGCAATGCACATAGGCTTTTGGGCAGTATGGAAAGTCTGCATTGAGTCGGTTAAGAATTAAAATTCTCGCTCCATATCACTTGTGTAGGCTGAGCCTTGTTGCCAAAAGAAGGGTAGCGCAGGACAAGGTCTTGCTCAGGGGAAGACAGTAAATACGTCAAATTGGATGTACCATCTGGAAACTGGCCAATTGTGGGTTCGCCAGTTTCCAGATGCGGTGGTGGCTTGAGATAGCGGACGACAGCCGCAGCATTGAGCCCTTCGCCGTCGAGCGTTTGAATGGTTTGATTGGCAAGTGGTATATCGAGCTCTTATATTTGTTTATGGTTGGAGCGTTACCTTCCATAATTAAATGGCTAGCGTATGCTTTTTCAATCAGACAACAGTCGTTATTGATTGCTTTATGCTTTGAGCTCCAGCCAGATTGGTGCATGATCGGAAGGTTTTTCCATAGCGCGTAGCTCGTAGTCAATACCGGCATCGAGTAAGCGAGCATTGAGTGCCTGACTAGTCATAATTAAATCGATGCGTAGGCCACGTTTAGGCTGGTCTTCAAAGCCACGGCTGCGGTAATCAAACCAGCTGAATTGGTCGTTAACTTGCGGGTGTAGGACGCGGAAGCTATCTTCTAAACCCCAGTTTTTAAGCTTTTTTAGCCATGTACGTTCGATTGGTTGGAAGCTGCACTTACCAGTGCGTAACCAGCGTTTAGCGTTCTGCTCGCCAATACCAATGTCTTTATCTTCTGGAGAGATATTAAAGTCACCCATGACGATCAGTGGGTCAGCAGGGGTAAACTGGGTTTCGATCAGTTGTTGTAGGTCAGCGTAAAACTTCTCTTTTCCAGGGAATTTGGTTGCATGGCTGAGGTTCTCACCTTGTGGAAAGTAGCCATTCATGACGGTCACTGGATTGCCAGAGTGGTCATTATAGACACCCCAAATAAAGCGGCGTTGAGCATCTTCGTCATCATCTGGGAAACCTTTATGGATGGATAGGGGCTCTTGACGAGAAAGCAGAGCGACACCGTAATGACCTTTTTGTCCGTGGTAGTGCACGGTGTAGCCTAGATCTCGGATCATTTGTTCAGGGAATTGCTCATCGGCCACTTTGATTTCTTGTAGGCCAATGATATCTGGGTTGTGCTTGGCAATGAGTTCAGCCAGTTGGTGAGGGCGTGCGCGTAACCCGTTAATATTAAAAGAAATAAACTTCATACTAACCCTTGTTTGAAATACAGTCCGGTGGTTTAAAAATACATACGCCTCAGTAAAGACTGAGTGTAATGCAAGGGATTATAGATCCTTGTTGCGCTGATTGAGAGTTATGAGGTGAAATTCTCCGGCGAAGTTGAGTGATTTTACTCGAAGCTCAGGCAAGGTGCTCTATAAGTTTACTTTAGTGTAATGGTAAAGGTGTTTACGGCTCTGCTGAGAGTGCGGAGGATAAAGGGTGAAATTCTTTTTTTTTGCAGGCTATACTTTGACTGTTATTTTGACCTGTAGAGTGCTCGCAACTCATCCAGTCGCATGCAAGTCAGTGTAACTCTGCGGATGATACAATTTATTAATCCAATTACTGGTTCTTTATGAGTGCTGACATCAGGCGTATTGCCATTTGTTTTTTAATGACTTTCTGTATTTGTTTGCCTATATCTGTATGGGCAGCTGAGTCTTTAGATGTGAAGGTGGAGCCTGAGCTGCCTGAATTAAAGCACAATATTGAAGCCTATCTTAAGCCGCTGGCGGTAGGTGATGCGAAAGCATTAAATGCTGCAAAGCGAGCAGTCAGGCAACAAACACGCCTCGCGAGTGAGGCTTTGGGGTATTACCAAGCCAAGATTTCAGTGCGAGTGACTGAGGATACTAAGCCTCAATTAAAGGTTCGGATTGAGGCTGGGGAGCCGGTGCGTTTGCGCACAGTGAATATTCAAGTACAGGGTGAGGCTGCACAACTACCTGCTTTTGCGATACCTGATGATAAGCGTTTAAAAGTGGGCGCACGCTTGGATCACAGTGCTTATGATGATGTAAAAAACATGCTCCAGAACCAAGCTTTACGCTTTGGTTTTTTTGCAGCGCACTTTACTCAGCAAGAACTATTAATCGACCCGCAAATGGGCGTGGTAGATATTAATTTAGTATTTGTCAGCGGGCCTCGTTATCGTTTTGGTGAGGTTACATTTTCTGAACAGTCCAAAATTAATCAGAAGCTCTTAAGGAATTTACAACCCTTTCAACCAGGCACTCCTTATCGGGCTGCTTTAGTGGCGAAATTCAGCCAAAATTTACAATCATCAGGTTACTTTGAGCGCGTGCGTGTGGATGCAGTGGGTGATCCTAATGGTCCTTTAGATATACCTGTAAAAGTTGTTTTGGAACCGGTTAAGCCACGGACGGTTAGTTTAGGTGCAGGCTTCTCCACTGATGTGGGCCCACGTGGCCGGTTTGGTTGGGAGAAGCATCGGGTAAATCGACGTGGGCATAAACTAGGGGTTGAGAGTGAGGTGTCGCAACCTAGGCAGAGTGCAGCTGTTTGGTATCAAATTCCTTTAGAGGCTGCGCTTACTGATCACCTACGCTTTTCTGCCGGTTATCAGAGTGAGGAGTTGGTCGATGCCGATAGTCGTTTAACCAGTTTTGGGGGGCAGTGGCATGCACAGTTGCCCAGTGAATGGATGAGGGTTGTGTCGCTACGTTGGGAAGAAGAAAAGTATGATTTTGGCAGTGGTGGGCGAAGTGGTCGTCATAGTTTCTTAATGCCTGGAATTGGTTATTCAGTATTGCGCAGTAACTCGCCGATCGACCCTAGTCACGGCTATCGCTTACAGTGGGATCTACGTGGGGCGAAGCAAGGTCTTTTAGCTGATGCTGATGTGTTTCATGTTTCGGCATTAGCACGTGGTTTGCACACTTTTGCCGATAAGCATCGTCTGCTCGGTCGTGCACAAATTGGTGCAATTGGTACCAATGATTATAAAAAATTTCCGCCATCATTACGCTTCTTTGCTGGGGGAGACCAAAGTGTACGAGGTTATGGTTATCAAACCTTGTCGCCAAGAGATGAGCAGAATAATCGTGAAGGTGGGCGTTATATGTTTGCAGGTAGTATTGAGTATCAATATAGCTTTGCTGAAAGCTGGCGCTTTGCCACCTTTATTGATCAAGGCAACGCATTTAACGCTTTAAGCGATACGATGAATACAGGTGCGGGAGTGGGTATTCGTTGGATTTCTCCTGTGGGGCCTATACGTCTTGATTTGGCTCGTGCGTTCCATGAAAACAAGGGATGGCGGATTCACTTTTCTATGGGGCCTGAATTATGAAGCGCATCAGCATTGGTATTGTGTTGAGTGTTTTAATTCTGACTATTGTATTACTTGGTCTTTCTAGTGCTTTGTTGGCTACTCAGGGTGGTAGTCGTTGGGTTCTTAAACAAGTGCCCGGTTTAACAGTGCAAGGTTGGCGTGGTGCTCTATTATCGCAATGGCATGCAGAGGAGCTGCTTTGGGAAAATGATGATATGAGGGTGCAAATCAATCAGGCGCACATGAGTTTGAGTCCCAGCTGTTTATTGCGCAGTACTTTGTGCTTAGATGCGTTGACTGCTGCACGAATTGAATTACAGTTACCTGAATCGATGCCCACAAATGAGCCTGCACAAGGCATTGAATTGCCTGATCTGCAACTGCCACTGAGCATTGAAGTGGGAGAGGTGCGGGTGGATGAGTTTAGCCTTAACGGAGAATCCCTAGTAAGTCATGCAGAGTTGCGTGCTAGCTGGGTAGAAGAAGGGATTTACATTTCTGAATTTGCTTTGCAATATCAGGAATATAAGGTAAATGTTACAGGCAGTATAATGCCTAGCTTGGGGTGGCCTGTGGATTTACAAGTCAATGCATATGTGCCGGTACCCGATGCGCCCGCTTTGGATGTAGTGGCGCAGCTCACAGGCAGTTTACAAAACTTAAACCTTGTTGCAGCGACTCAGGGTTATGCTGCAGCTCAGCTTAAAGGGCAAGTGCAGGCGCTAGATGTGAATGTGCCGGCACAGATCAGTATTAAACTTGCTGACTTTAAGGCGACGCCAGACTTGCCGGATACTTTGACGGTTGCTGATTTGGCATTGGAGTTGCAAGGGGACTTACAAAAAGGCTATCACGTGGATGGCCTAGGTGTACTTTCGAGCACGGCAGATAAAATGGAGCTTAGTCTGACCGCTTTAGTGCAGACGACAGAGGCGCGTTTGCAATCATTACGTCTAAGTGCCAACGAAAAAGCTTTTGTGGCTGTGCAGGGTGTAGCTCATTGGAAAAATGAATTAACAGCTGATGTTCAATTGCAGTGGCAGGATTTTCCTTGGCATCAATTATTGCAGCAAGAAGAAGTTCCTGTGCAATTGCAACGTTTAACCGGACAAGTCAGTTATGCTACAGGTCAATATCAGGGGCAGATCGATGGTGATTTGCTAGGCCCTGCAGGGCCTTTTACGTTACTGACAAGTTTTTTTGGTAATGAACAAAAGATAGAACTCAGTGAATTCTTGCTCGAAGCAGGACAAGGCCGCTTACTGGGAACGGCTACAGTGGGATTCGCTCAAGGGTTGGAGTGGCTAGCTGATGTTCAAGCTAGCCAGCTGGACCCTGCTTACTGGCTCGCAGAGTTGTCTGGAGAACTGGCTGGGCATATCCAAACTCAAGGGGTAATGTCAGATGGCCTGCTGCAAATGAGCGTGCAGACTGATTTAGAAGGTACTCTACGCAGCTCTCCTGCTCTTTTTCAGATGGATCTGCAGGGTGAGCAAAAGCCCCAGCAGACGCCGGTTTGGCAATTAAACAATGCGGATGTTCGTTTAGGTGATAATCGTATTTATGCGGTTGCTAGAGTTGATGATGCATTAGCAGGTGATGTTCGTATTGAGTTGCCACGTTTAGTGCAATTGTGGCCTGGTTTGGCGGGACAGGCCAACGGTCATATTCGGCTGTCTGGTCATTTGGCTGACCCGTTGGCTGAAGTACAGTTGCAAGCTGAGGGTGTTGCTTACGATGGTCAGCGCGTCGGACAGTTTGAGTTGTTGGCGGAATTATTATCTCAACAGCGTGCTGAATTGAGTTTGGATGCCAAGCATATTTGGAGTGGTGAAACCGAAATTGGTGCTTTACATATTGATGGTAGAGGGCGTCTAGACAAGCACCAAGGACAGTTGACGCTTGCAGGGCCACTATTAAACACAGAGATTAAATTGGCTGGTGGTTTGCATAAGGGAAACTGGTTGGGTCAGTTAAATAAACTACTCTTAAGCAGCCATGAGCAAGATTGGGCTTTAGACAAAAAGACTGCCATTGAATACCGAGATAATGGTGAGTTAATGGTTGCTGCGCATTGTTTTAAGCATAACGGTGCGAGTTTATGTGCAGGCAAACAGCGTTTATTACCGCAAGCTCAAATTGACTATCGCTTATTGAACTTCCCTTTGGCAGCTTTTCAGGCATTTTTACCAGAAGAAGCACAGTTAGATGGGCAGATCAACGGTGTTTTTCAAGTTAAGTTGCGTGATAAGGGGCCCATTGGAGTAATCCGTTTGGATGCTGGGCAGGGGGAGTTGCGAGTTAAGCATGAAGAAGTATGGGAAACCTTTGCTTGGAAAACTTTACAGCTCAATAGTGATCTAGGTGATCGAGCAATTAGCTCTAAACTGCAACTGACAGGCGTTGAGAGTGGGCATTTAGAAGTACTTGCTAATATTGATCCGCGCAGTGAGCAGAAAAAACTTCAAGGTCATTTTGATATCAATAATGTTGATTTATCTGCTTTACGTCCATTTGTGAGTCAGGTTGAAACAATTAAAGGACAGCTCGAAGGGCGTGGTATGTTAGCCGGCACCTTGCTTAAACCGCTGGTAACAGGCTTCGTACAAATCAGTGAAGCACAGTTGAGTGGTGGAGATTTACCGGTGCCTTTTCAGCAGTTGCAGTTGCGTGCTGACATTAAAGGTGAGCATTTACAGCTCAATGGTGGCTGGAAAAGTGGTGATAAGGGAGTGGGTAGCATTGCCGGTGTTGTGCGTTGGGCGGATCAACTATTGGTGGACATTGATGTAAAAGGTGATCAGCTACCTTTGCATGTTGAACCTTACGCCGATATTAAAATGGCGCCAGACTTGCATATCAGCTTGAAGGATGAGCGCTTATTTATTAGTGGTAAAGTTGCTGTGCCTGAAGGTTTAATTACCATTCCTCAGCTGCCTGAACAGGCAGTGCATGTTTCTGCTGACGCAAGAGTTTTAGGGCAAGGAGAACCTACGAGTGCCTTACAGGTAGGGATGGACATTGATTTGGATGTTGGTACTGATCGCTTACGTTTTACTGGTTTTGGTTTGGAGGCAGATCTGCGTGGGCAATTACAAGTGGGGGATAATTTAGCAGGGCGGGGGCTGTTGGAACTGCTCAATGGGCGCTATCGTGCGTATGGACAGCGTTTAGAGTTGCGCCGAGCGCGGTTGTTATTTGCAGGGCCCTTAAGTTATCCATTCTTAGATATAGAAGCGGTGCGTGTGACGGGTGACGTTACAGCGGGCTTGCGTTTAACTGGACCGGCCATGCAGCCGCAAAGTGAGATTTTTTCTAACCCTGCAATGAGTCAAGAACAAGCACTGTCTTGGTTGCTATTAGGACGCCCACTCCATGGGGGCGATGACGATGGTAATTTGATGGCACAAGCTGCATTGGCTTTAGGCCTTATGGGTACTGCTCCTATCACCAGCAAAATTGCAGAAGCATTTGGTGTCCAAGATTTTAGCTTAGAAAGCGAAGGCAGTGGTGTCACTTCAAGTGTTGTGGCAACAGGGCGTCTTAGTGAGCGTATGAGTTTGCGTTATGGGGTTGGCGTCTTTGAGCCTGCGAGTACTTTAGCTTTGCGTTATGAGTTGAGTAAGCGCATGTACCTAGAAGCGGCTAGTGGACTAGCGAACTCATTGGATATTTTCTATAAACGTAATTATTAGGACAGAGGGGCAACTCTTGACAGTTTCCTCGAATGATGCGTATAGACCTAAATTAGGATTTGTTTATTTTTTATGCTAGACTACATGTATCGAAGTCACCCAAAAGTGGTTTAATGTCTAGCTCGTGGTTTGGTTTCACTCCCATCTTAAAGCTTCATATCTATGAGAAACGCTGGCGCAGCGGTACATAGCTAATCCCTTCTTGTTACACAGTTTATTTAAACATTTTTGTTTTAAGGTCTTTCGAGTTGTTGAGCAACTTGAACGAATAGTTGTATCTAGAAATTAAGGACTCTCTAAAAGAGCTGCTGTATATAAACCAAGACTAAGGTTTGAGTGCTTTTTCAGAGAATCCCTATAAGGGGTTTTAAAATGTATTACTGGTTAATGTTGGCTTTAGCCGTAATTGCTGAGGTAATCAGCACAGTAGGTATGAAATACGCAGCAACCAGCTCACCTGTTATTGGCTATTTAGTCATGGCAGTTATGATTTCATTGTCTTTCTATTTGTTCTCGCGAGCAGTGATACGTATCCCGTTGGCGGTGTCTTATGCCATTTGGGAAGGCTTAGGTTTGTTCTTGATTGGTCTTGCCGGTGTTGTATTGTTTGGCGAATATCTCACTATGGTTGAAATGTTTGCTATTGGTTTGATGTTGACAGGTTTGCTGTTGGTCACCTTTGATAAGGGACAGCCGGAAGAGGAAGTCAGTGAAGCGAAAAAGCAGCCAGCGCTGCAGAAAGTTGCCGTGCAACAACAAGCTAAAGCATCTAAGTCTAGGTTAGGTGAGGTGGCGCTATGATTGTTCCAGTTACCTTATTAGTCGGTTCAGTTTCACTTGATTTGATTGCTTGTTATTGTGTTAAGCGCTCAAAAGGGTTTAAGAAAGCAGTTTGGGGCATTGCTGGGTTGCTAGCCATCATTGCGGCCTTTGTTTTATTAAGCTTTGTTGTACGCCATATTCCTTTAGGTGTTGCCTACTCCGTGTGGGGAGGGTTAGGGGTCTTAGGTACAGTGTTGCTAGACCGTTGGTTGTTTAACTCTCGTTTAGGTACTCAAGGTATGATCGGTGTTGCTTGTATTGTGGTTGGGATCGTTGCTCTACAGATCTAAACCGGTACAAAGCTGGCGCTATTTTTAACTTTCTTTACAATGCTGCTCCCACTTATTTACGGAGCAGCATTCATGCCAAATCATCCAGCCCAAGATTCTCCTCTCGGGAAAACTAGCGCTTATATCAGTCAGTATGATCCCAGCTTGCTTTTTGGTATTGCTCGAAGTGTCAAGTGGCAAGAGTTGGATTTTACCGCTGAAAACCTCCCTTATGTAGGTGTTGATATTTGGAATTGTTATGAGCTGTCGTGGTTGTTGCCATCAGGTAAGCCTGTTGTAGCCATGGCACAGTTCACAGTGCCTGCAGACTCAGCGCAGATTATCGAATCCAAATCCTTTAAGTTGTATCTCAACTCTTTAAATCAAAGTGTTTTTGCCAGTTTTGCTGACGTTGAGGCGGTGCTAGTTGAGGATTTATCTAAAGTTGCACAAGCACCGGTGCAGGTTAAGATTAAAGCCTTGCGTGATGCAGTTGCTGAAGGGGTGTATGAGCCGCAAGGTATATGCATTGATGACCTGGATGTTAATTTAAGTATTTATGAGCATCCCCATAGCGAAATGTTGGCCTGCAGTACTAATCAAGTAGAAGAACAGCTCTATAGTCACTTATTAAAATCGAACTGTCCCGTAACAGGTCAGCCGGACTGGGGGACTGTGATCATCAATTATCGCGGCCCTGCTTTAGATCATGTTAGCTTATTAACTTACTTAGTGAGCTTTCGTCAGCATCAAGACTTTCATGAGCAGTGTGTAGAGCGTATTTATCTAGATCTATATCAGTGTCTGCAGCCGGAATTTTTAAGTGTTAGTGCGCACTATGTACGCCGTGGAGGTTTAGATATAAACCCTGTGCGCAGCTCAGAGCCGGTTCATATTGAAAATCGACGCCTAGTTAGGCAATAAGCCATAAACTGGTGATGGATAGGTTGATTGACTGGTGTATCGTTTTTAATAGCGCCTTAAGTATATAGGGCTGTTTTTATTATAGGTTTAAAGTATGACGCAAGATGACCGGGTGAAATTAGAAGCAAGTTGGAAGGCTGTTTTAGCAGATGAGTTTAAGCAGCCTTATATGCGTAACTTGGCTGATTTTTTGCGCGAGGAAAAACAGCAGGGAAAAGTGATTTTCCCACCAGGGGCACAGATTTTTAATGCATTGAATTTAACTCCATTGCCTCAGGTCAAGGTTGTTATTTTAGGCCAAGATCCATATCACGGCCCAGGGCAGGCGCATGGCTTGAGCTTTTCTGTGCCTGAAGGGGTCGCGATTCCACCTTCTTTACTCAATATGTATAAAGAGTTGCAGCGGGACTTGAATATTCCTATTGCTGAACACGGTTGCCTACAAAGTTGGGCTGAGCAGGGAGTGTTACTACTCAACACGACTTTGACAGTGGAGCAAGCCAAAGCCGGCTCTCATGCTAAGACTGGCTGGCAGCGTTTTACGGATCGAGTCATTGATTGTGTGAATGAGCAATGTGAGAACGTCGTGTTTTTATTGTGGGGAGCTCATGCCCGTAGTAAAGGTGAGCGCATTGATGGTACTAGGCATTTGGTGTTGACCTCGGCGCATCCGTCTCCGTTATCAGCTTATCGGGGCTTTATAGGCAATGGTCATTTCAGTCAGTGCAATAAGTTTTTACAGCGTACAGGGCAAACGCCTATTGATTGGAAATTGCCGAAAGCTGCGGTAGTTCAAACAGGGTTGGACCTGTAAAGGGCAGTGTATGTGCCTGAGGGATGCCGGTATAGCAGCATGCAATAACCAGTAAATTTGCAATATACTTAAGCTTTATAGTCTTAGGTTATAAGTTGATGCATACGCGGGTTATGGACTGGCTGCATTTGGCGCTATCATAGGCATCTTTTCTAAACTTGATGCTGTTTTTATTCTATGACTGTTCACTACCCAACCTTGGCCGACTGCATCGGCAATACTCCACTCATCCGCTTACAGCGTCTTGGCGGTGAGACAACAAATACGTTATTGGTCAAGCTCGAGGGTAATAACCCTGCGGGCTCGGTTAAAGATCGACCGGCTTTATCTATGATTGAGCGCGCAGAGCGTAGCGGGCGTATTCAACCAGGTGATGCTTTAATTGAGGCAACATCAGGCAATACAGGTATTGCCTTAGCTATGGCTGCAGCAATTAAAGGTTATCGAATGCTGTTAATCATGCCGGATAACTCAACAGCTGAGCGTAAAGCTGCAATGACGGCGTACGGTGCTGAATTAATTCTGGTGGATTCTATGGAAACGGCTCGTGATCTAGCATTAGAGATGCAAGATCTGGGTAAGGGGATTGTTCTGGATCAGTTTTCTAATCAAGACAACCCGGTAGCGCATTATAATTCTACAGGACCAGAAATTTGGCAGCAGACCCAAGGCCAAATTACCCATTTTATTAGTTCTATGGGAACAACAGGAACTATTATGGGGGTTTCTCGCTATCTGAAAGAGCAAAACCCTAAGATTCAGGTGATTGGTTTGCAACCTACTGATGGAGCAACCATTCCGGGAATTCGTCGTTGGCCTGAAGCATATTTGCCCAGTATTTTTGAGGCCAGTCGAGTGGATCAGGTGATCGATATGGGGCAAGAAGATGCGGAAGATTGTATGCGCCGTTTGGCCCGTGAAGAAGGTATTTTCTGTGGCGTTTCTTCCGGTGGCGCAGTGGCGGCCATGTTGGAAGTGTCTAAGACCGTTGAAAATTCAGTTTTAGTAGCCATTATTTGTGATCGGGGTGATCGCTATCTATCGAGCGGTGTCTTTGCTCTGGAGTCTGTATGAAACGTTCCAAAGCACCTAAAAGCTTGCGCTTTCAACCTGCCGGTGGTGAGCGAAATACTTTGCCTGTGGGCAAAAAACAGGTGCTCAAGATTGAGCGCTTAGCTCATGATGGTCGTGGTATTGCATTTGTTGAAGGGCGTACTTGGTTTGTCAGTGGTGCCTTGCCGGGTGAGCAGGTACAGGTGCAGGTATTATCCGCGCGCAGTAAAGTAGTGGAGGCGCAAGTGGTGGCCTTACACAGCCGTAGTTCTCAACGTATTGAACCGAAGTGTCAATGGGTGGGGCAGTGCGGTGGGTGTACATTGCAGCACATTACCCATGCTCAGCAGGTTGAACTCAAACATGCCAATTTGGTCGAGCAGTTCAGCCGTGAGGGAGTAACACCTGAAGAGTGGGCAAAGCCTTTATTGGGGCCAGCTTTTGCTTATCGTCGCCGTGCACGTGTATCAGTACGTTACGATGCTAAGCAGAAGCATGTGTATGTGGGATTTCGTGGTTTAGCCAGTTCTACTATTGTGGAAGTGACGGACTGCAGCGTTTTAGTTGATGAATTACAGCCTTTATTCGCTGGCTTAGGAACCTTATTGAATGGGTTTAAGCAACCGCAAGCTTTAGGTCATGTGGAATTATTTAGTGGTCGCAGTACTGCATTATTATTACGCCATATACAAGCACTTCACCCTGAGGATTTGCAACAACTACGCTCTTATTGCGCTGAGCAGGGGGCTCAATTATGGCTGCAGGGGGTAGGTGAACCTCAACCTGCTCAAGCGGGGCAAGAGCTGAGCTATCCTTTATCTCGTTTTGCTTTAGATATTGCGTATCAGCCAGGTGATTTTGTTCAAGTGAATGCGATCATGAATGAAGCCATGATTGTACAAGCATTGGAATGGTTAGCACCGCAGGCAGATGAGCGTATTCTAGATTTGTTTTGCGGCTTAGGTAATTTTGCTTTGCCATTGGCACTGCAGGCTGCAGAGGTTGTGGCTGTTGAGGGGGTTGCTGCTATGTTGAGACGTGCAAGTGGCAATGCAGAGGCCTATAGGATTAATAATGTGCGCTTTTATCACAGTGATTTAACTCGGCCCTTGCGTGAGAATAGTTGGGCTTGTAGTAAATTTGCAGCTGCTTTATTAGATCCACCACGTGAGGGTGCACAAGCTGTTGTTGCAGATATCGCGAAGTTGAAAGTCTCACGTATTGTTTATGTTTCTTGTAACCCTGCTACATTAGCGCGTGATGCTGCAGTATTAACGTCACGTGGCTACCGTTTACACAAAGCAGGTGTACTGGATATGTTTGCCCAGACGGGGCATGCCGAAGCAATGGCATTGTTTGTGAAAAAATAGGCGGCCTATTGAGCTCGCAGGTTGTGAGAGTCTTAGGCTCGAAGGATTGGTCATGGTACAGGTCAGAACAGAACATCCCGTTCGTGAAGATGGCAGCATTGATTTGCCGAAATGGGTCGGTGAAATTCTTACGATAGATCCTACGCTTGATGCGGAGGGCCTATTAAAGGCCACGGAGTTTGCCCAAGCAGCAGAACATAAAGCGAATGTTGCTCAGCGGGTATGGGCGGAGGGTGCATCGAGTCTGCGCACTGGTTTAGAAATTGCACAAATATTGGTGGATTTAAAGCTTGATCAGGATACTTTAGTTGCCGCGATTCTATACCGCACTGTGCGAGAAGAAAAAGCACAGCTCGTAGAGGTTGAGCGCCTCTTTGGCCCAACTGTAAGTAAGCTGGTTGATGGGGTTCTACGGATGGCTGCCATTAGCGCTAGCCTTAATCCGAATACTAATGTTGTTTTGAATGCGCAAGGTCAGGTGGAAAACTTGCGTCGCATGCTCGTGGCTATGGTAGATGATGTGCGTGTTGCACTGATTAAATTAGCTGAGCGTACTTGTGCCATTCGTGAAGTAAAAAATGCACCAGAGCAGAAGCGTTTACGTGTTGCTCGTGAGGTTTTTGATATTTATGCACCGCTTGCCCATCGGTTAGGAATTGGGCACATCAAGTGGGAGTTGGAAGATTTATCTTTCCGCTACCTTGAGCCAGAGCAATATATGGAAATTGCTGGCTTGCTGCATGAGCGTCGGATTGATCGTGAGCGCTTTATTCGTAATGTTGAGCAACAACTGCGTGACGAATTGAGCAGAGCCAATGTGGATGCCGATGTCAGTGGTCGAGTAAAACATATTTATTCGATTTGGCGCAAAATGAAGAAGAAAGGTTTGCAGTTTAGTGAGATTTACGATGTTCGAGCTGTGCGTATTTTAGTGCCGCAAGTACGGGACTGCTATACCGCACTTGGGATTGTACATACACGCTGGCGTCATATTGCTCAAGAGTTTGATGACTATATTGCTAACCCTAAAGAAAATGGTTACCGCTCGTTGCACACAGCAGTGATTGGGCCTGAGGGAAAGGTGCTAGAAGTACAGATTCGTACTCATGAAATGCATGAAGAAGCCGAGTTAGGGGTATGTGCGCACTGGCGTTATAAAGGCACCGATATTAATAGCCAGTCAGATCAGTATGAAGAAAAAATTTCTTGGTTGCGTCAAGTGCTTGAGTGGCATGAAGAGTTGGGGGACATTGGAGGTTTAGCGGATCAACTGCGGATTGATATTGTTCCAGATCGTGTTTATGTCTTCACGCCTGATGGTCATGCTATTGATTTGCAGCAAGGTGCAACGCCTTTGGATTTTGCTTATCGTGTACACACAGAAATTGGTCATAAGTGTCGTGGCGCTAAAGTAAATGGACGCATTGTACCGCTCAATTACAGCTTGAAAACCGGTGAGCAAGTTGAGGTAATTACCAGTAAAAATGGTACCCCTAGCCGGGATTGGTTGAACCCGCATTTAGGGTATCTGACCACCGCACGCGCACGAGCAAAAGTAGCGCAGTGGTTTAAGCTGCAAGCACGTGATAAGAATGTTGCGGCAGGTAAGCAGATGTTCGAGCGTGAGTTAGCACGACTGGCTATCGGCCCCATTAATTATGAACGTTTAGCTGAGCGCTTGAACGTTAAAACCAGTGAAGATTTATTTGCTGGTCTTGGTGCGGGAGATGTGCGCTTGGCGCACGCTTTAGGTGCTGCACAGTATCTAATAGAGCCGCATGAGCGACGCGAGCAGCAGTTGGATCTGATTCCACGTAAACCCAGTGAACATGCACCAGGCCGAGATGAGGTGCGGATCCATGGCGTAGGGAATTTGCTGACACAGATGGCCGGTTGTTGTCAGCCTGTGCCGGGCGAGCCCATTGTAGGTTATATCACAGTGGGGCGCGGTGTGACGATTCACAGACAAGATTGCTCAACGGCTTTACAGCTCAGTCGCCGTGAGCCAGAGCGTATGATTCAAGTGGGCTGGGGGACTGAGCCTGTGAAGACCTACCCTGTGGATGTGCTGATACGCGCTTACGATCGCTCGGGCTTGCTCAGTGATGTGTCACAAGTCTTGTTGAATGAAAAGATGAATATCGTCGCACTGCAAACTAGCGTCAGTAAAGAAGATAACACGGCTACGATGAATATTACTGTAGAGGTGCCTGGTTTAGATGAGTTAGGGCGCTTATTGGGACGTATTTCACAGTTGCCAAATATTATTGAGGTGCGTCGCCAGCGGCATTAGTGTCCCGCAATGAATGGAGCAACTCAAAGGGCGATGATCAGCGATCAGGGTTTGATGAAGCTTAATAGCCTTAATCGGTGGAGTTGGTTATTCTTGCAGTTTCGAACGGGCATGCCAGTTTTAAATGCTGATTGGGCCAATTAAAACCATGCTGGATTATCAATACGTGTTAGAAGGATGTAATTGTATGTCAGAGTTTCCACCTTGCCCTGCTTGTAAAGAAGAAATCACTTATCCTGACCTTCAGAACTATGTGTGTGCAACCTGTGGTCATGAGTGGCCTATGGATGCAGAGCAGGAAGTCGAAGAAAGTCATGAAAAAGTGGTCCGAGATGCCCATGGTACGCCTTTGGCTGATGGAGATACGGTTATTTTGATTAAAGATTTAAAAGTTAAAGGTAGCTCAACTGTGATTAAAATGGGTACCCGCGTAACTAATATTCGTATTGTTGACGGTGACCATGATTTAGATTGTCGTATTGATGGACAAAAAATTATGCTTAAATCAGAGTTTATGAAAAAGGCTTGAATTGTAAAATGAGGGCTGCACAGCCTTATATTGCGTAGCTGTAATTTTGTACGCTCTTTTTGATATAGCGTATTTAAATCTAGCTGCGCCATTTGTTGGTACGTTATTTTATTCTTCGCTTGGATGGCACTATAAATTATTGGCTGTCAGCAGTAGAATAGATTTTTTATTGCATATTTTCGTGGAGTTGAAGGCATGACAGACGTCAAGAAGGTGGTTCTCGCCTATTCCGGTGGCTTGGACACTTCGGTCATTCTTAAGTGGCTGCAAGATACGTACAACTGTGAAGTTGTTACTTTTACCGCTGATTTAGGTCAAGGTGAAGAAGTCGAGCCAGCACGTGCTAAAGCAGAAGCCCTAGGTGTTAAAGAAATCTACATTGACGATCTGCGCGAAGAGTTTGTTCGTGACTTTGTCTTCCCAATGTTCCGTGCTAACACCATCTATGAAGGTGAGTACTTGCTTGGTACTTCTATTGCACGCCCCTTGATTGCTAAGCGTTTAATTGAAATTGCTAATGAGACCGGTGCTGATGCAATTGCACATGGTGCAACGGGTAAAGGTAATGACCAAGTACGTTTTGAGCTAGGTGCTTATGCGCTTAAGCCTGGTGTTAAGGTCATTGCTCCTTGGCGTGAGTGGGATTTACTATCCCGTGAAAAATTGATGGATTACGCAGCTAAGCATGGTATTGAAATTGAGCGTCATGGTAATAAAAAATCACCATACTCAATGGATGCTAACTTACTGCATATTTCCTATGAAGGCGGGGTTTTAGAAGATACTTGGGCAGAAAGTGAAGAAGATATGTGGCGCTGGACTAACTCTCCAGAAAAAGCACCTGAAACGCCACAATACATTGAGCTGACATATCGTAAGGGCGACATTGTTGCCATTGATGGTGTTGAAATGACACCGGCAACAGTATTGGCAGAGTTGAATCGCATTGGTGGTGAGCACGGTATCGGTCGTATTGATATCGTCGAAAACCGTTATGTGGGTATGAAAGCGCGTGGTTGCTATGAAACCCCAGGTGGTACCATCATGCTTAAAGCGCATCGTGCGATTGAGTCTATTACCCTTGATCGAGAGGTTGCACACTTAAAAGATAGCTTGATGCCTAAGTATGCAGAGCTGATCTATAACGGTTACTGGTGGAGCCCTGAGCGCGCCATGTTGCAGCAGATGATTGATGCATCGCAAGAAAATGTTAATGGTGTTGTACGTTTAAAACTGTACAAAGGTAATATTATTGTCATTGGTCGCAAGTCAGACGATTCACTTTTTGATGCTGCCGTTGCAACCTTTGAAGATGATGCTGGAGCTTATGATCAAGCTGATGCAGCAGGTTTTATTAAGCTCAATGCATTGCGCTTACGTATTGCGGCTTCTAAAGGTCGTCGCTTGCTGTAAGCTAGCAGTAGCAATTGTTGCTTGAACTCTAAAAAAGCCACCCTTGCGGTGGCTTTTTTATTTCAAATAGAGTGCTTTTGGGTGTTTCAGTTGAGCTATGGTGTGCAAAAGCATCATTAAACGGAGATAAAACAGATAGGAGTTTGCTTAAACAATCAGTCAGACAAATAAGGATAATAAAATGACCAGTAATGCAGACATAAATATAAGACCTGATTATGATCAGGTCATTCAAGATATCGCAGATTATGTATTAACTTATAAGGTCATCAGTGTCGAAGCACTAGATACTGCTCGTAACTGTTTAATGGATACACTAGGGTGTGGTTTGCTAGCGTTGCGCTTTCCAGAGTGCACTAAACATCTTGGCCCTATTGTCTCTGGCACTTTGGTTCCGAATGGTGCTCGTGTACCTGGCACATCACATGTACTTGATCCGGTTAAAGCAGCTTGGGACATTGGCTGTATTATTCGTTGGTTAGATTACAATGACACCTGGTTAGCTGCTGAGTGGGGGCATCCATCAGATAATTTAGGTGGTATTTTAGCTGTAGCGGATCATTTGTCTCAGGTTCGGTTGGCTCGAGGTGAGCCACCTTTGCTCGTGCGCGAAGTCCTTGAAGCTATGATTATGGCTCATGAAATTCAAGGAGTGATTGCATTAGAAAATGCCTTTAATCGTGTTGGCTTGTGTCATGTTTTATTGGTACGAATTGCCTCAACTGCGGTTGTAACTAAAATGATGGGAGGCAATAGAGAGCAAATTATGGCTGCAATTTCCCAGGCATGGGTCGATGGTTCAGCTTTGCGCACTTACCGCCATGCACCCAATGCAGGCTCACGCAAGTCATGGGCTGCAGGTGATGCGACGTCACGAGCAGTACGTTTGGCCGACATGTCAATGCGCGGTGAAATGGGGGTGCCGAGTGTTTTAACAGCTCCGCAGTGGGGCTTTTATGACGTTTCTTTTGCAACGACTAATAAAGATCATATGCTTAAGCCGCTGTCTGAACGCCAGTTTGTTTTCTCGCAAGACTACGGTTCTTATGTGATGGAGAATATCTTATTTAAGGTTTCTTTTCCGGCTGAATTTCATGCTCAAACTGCGGCTGAAGCCGCTGTTACTTTGCACCCAATGGTTAAGGGGCGGTGGGCAGAGATTGAGAAAATCGTCATCCGTACTCATGAGTCAGCTATTCGTATCATTTCTAAAACAGGTCCTTTAGCTAATGCAGCAGATCGTGATCACTGTCTGCAGTATATGGTTGCTGTACCATTAATTTTTGGAGATTTAATAGCGGAGCATTATGAGGATGATTTTCATGCGGCGAATCCGTTGATCGATGAGTTGCGTGAAAAGATGGAGATTATTGAAGATAAAAGCTTCAGTGCCGAATATTTGGAGGGAAATAAGCGCTCAATTGCTAACGCAATCCAGGTGTTTTTTAAAGATGGTAGTGGTACAGAGGAAGTGGTTGTGGAATATCCTGTGGGCCATCGCCGCCGTCGTAAAGAAGGGATCCCTCTGCTGGAGGAGAAGTTTAAAGCGAATTTAGCCACACGTTTTCCGAGCCAGCAATCCGAAACCATCTTCAGTTTATGTAAAGATCAAGCTCAGCTTGAAGCTACAGCGGTTAATCATTTTATGGATTTATTTTTAATTGGTTAAATTTTGACGGGCCACTAATGCTGCATGTTAAGTGGAAGGTCGTATCCTATTGCTTAAGAGGGCGTGATATGTCTACAAGAAACAAGCATCGCATGGGACATTTCATTGCTTTGAAAAGTGCCATCATCAATGGCGAAGAAACCGTGGTAAAGCAGTATTTAGTTGATCGTTCCATGCTTGATGTTGAGAAAAGTTATCTTTTGGAACTGGCTGAGTTGGGTGGTAATGCAGCCATCATTCAGCTACTCGAACAGGTACCTGTCAAAGATCCTAATAAAAGTTTTCAGGCTTAGTAAGCTCCGCGTAAATCTTCGTACCCGCAGCATGAGGGCGTCAGCGCGGCACTCAACATCAAGCAGCAAAGTATAGTGAAGTTGGGGAATGCTACTCGTCTCTGTCTGCGGAGGTTTACGTAAGTCCGGCATAAGTCCGGTATGTCAACGGCTGCTGCCTAAGAAATCAGGCCTCGCTCGCGGCGCGTCAGCATTGATAACAAGAAATAGTGGTAATCCCCCCGAAAAATAGCAGTGCTCATAAGTAGAATTTTCCATAAGCTATATGCAAGGAGATTCTGCATGCAACGCAGTAACGCGCAGCGATCTAAAATCACGATTTACCGACAGCCAAATCCTCTCAGTCTTGAAGCAAGCCGAAAATGGTGTGCCAGTTCCTGAGCTGTGCCGTGAGCACGGCATGAGCAGTGCAACCTTTTATAAATGGCGCACCAAGTTTGGCGGCATGGATGCGTCAATGATGGCCCGCTTAAAGGAGCTTGAAGAAGAAAACCGTCGTCTTAAAACAATGAGCGTTGAGGAGCGTTTGAAAGCCGAGATTCTTAAAGAGGCCATCGAAAAAAAGTGGTGAAGCCGTCTCGGCGTCGTGAGATGGCACAACGAGCCGTTAATGAAAAAGCAATCAGCATTAGATTGGCGTGCCTGATTTTTAGCATCAGTGAAACCTGCTATCGCTCTCAAGCCAAACTCAGCCATGAAAACGCTGAAATTGCTGACTGGCTGATTCGTCTGACTCATAACCATAGAAACTGGGGCTTTGGATTGTGCTTTCTATATTTGCGTAACGTGAAAGGCTTTTGCTGGAACCATAAGCGCATTTACCGCATCTATCGAGAGCTTGAGCCGAACCTACGTATCAAGCCTAGGAAACGCTTAGTGCGTGATAAACCGCAGCCTCTGGCCGTTCCTGAAGCTATAAATGCCTGCTGGTCAATGGACTTTATGTATGATCAGCTGAGTGATGGTCGCAATTACCGGCTTTTGAATATCATCGATGACTTTAATCGCGAAGGCTTGGGCATTGAAGTTGATCTTTCACTACCGGTAGAGCGCGTGATTCTAACACTGGATCGGGTTATTGAATGGCGCGGTAAGCCTAGCTCAATTCGCTGTGATAATGGACCCGAATATATCAGCGGAAAGCTAGGTGCCTGGGCAACTAAACTTGATTTTATTCAGCCTGGTAATCCGCAACAGAATGCTTATATCGAACGCTACAATCGTACTGTGCGTTATGACTGGCTCGCCCAGTATTTATTTGAGAGCATTGCAGCTGTTCAAGATTATGCGACTCAATGGCTCTGGCACTACAATAACGAACGCCCTAATATGGGGCTTGGCGGCATTACCCCTAAACAAAAGTTGGCCATAGTGGCCTGATATCTACTTTTGAACCCTGTTATAAATGGGGGGATTACCTAGTCACTGGTAAGATAAGAATGTTTGCCATAGTGTCTGGGTAGGAGACTGTGAAATAATACGTCATATGGGTAGACTCAGCCGGCCTGCGTGGCAGTGCTTTATTTATGTTGTTATAGCGTTAAGGAGAGTAAACAATGAGGCTTTTACATACAATGTTGCGTGTTGGTGACCTTGAGGCTTCCATCGCTTTTTATACAGAAGTATTGGGTATGAAATTATTGCGTCGTCGTGATTACCCAGAGGGTGAGTTTACTCTAGCGTTTGTTGGCTATGGTGATGAGGCCACAAATAGTGTGATTGAATTAACTCATAATTGGGGCGTGGATCAGTATGATCTTGGTGATGGTTATGGTCATATCGCTTTGGAAGTTGAAGATGTTTATAAAGCTTGTGAAGAAATTCGTGCGCGTGGTGGAAAAATCACCCGTGAGCCAGGTCCCATGAAACACGGCTCAAGTATTTTGGCATTTGTAGAAGATCCAGATGGTTACAAGATTGAGCTGCTATCACCCAGTCGTGCAGACTAATGATTCACGTTAGGTTTGATTGACATCCTCCCCGACCTAAAGGACGGGGATTCCTACTGCTAGACGACCATGCCCGGCCGCGAGAATGTTACGTGCCGCGTTGATATCGCGATCGTGGGTGACACCACACCCACTGCACGTCCAT